>QKGY01000313.1 GCA_003250235.1 Desulfuromonadaceae bacterium | reverse complement strand
AAGCGGCCCGGCTGATGCGCCACCATCATGTCGGCTCCATTCTGGTGTGCGACAACAGCGGAAAAGGCCCTACGCCTCTGGGGATTCTAACGGACAGGGATATCGTCGTCGAGCTTCTGGCCGAAGGCGTCGCTCCGGATGCCGTTTGCGTCGGCGACATCATGACTTTCGAGCTGCTGACGACCCACGAAGAGGATGACCTTGAACAAACCCTGGAGAAAATGCTCTCCCGGGCTATTCGTCGTATTCCGGTCGTGGACGACAATGCGAAGGTCGTCGGCATCTTGTCCCTGGACGATCTGCTGGAGTTTTTTGCCGAGCAGTTCAATCGCCTTGTCACCCTGATCAACGCCGGGTTGAAACGGGAGCAGCTAAAACGTCCCTGACCTGACGGAGGCCCCATGTGCCCCTCTGCTCTGGAGATTCGCGTGGAATGCCATAGCGGCCATCGGGCCGAGGAAACGCCGCGCCGTTTCTTCATCGGACAGAGAGCCGTCCGTGTGATCGAAGTGATCGACCGATGGCTGTCCCCGGAACATCGCTATTTCAAAATACGTGGGGATGACGAAGCCGTTTATATCCTTCGCCACGACATCCTCGGGGATCGATGGGAAATGACCCTCTTTGAGCAGGGATCTTAGAAAAACCGCAACACTCCCGATGAAAAAGCTCCGGCAACACCCGAAGCAATGCGAGAGACTTCCGTCAGCATTTTATCGGGGAAAGGCATTGACACGCCGATTCATGCCTTCATAATTGATGGAATGACGGGCCTGTACCCTCGCGAAAAATGAGAGCAGGCTCGGGGACCCTTTGCCCCTTCACCCCAATGGGAACGGGGGTGCGGGGTTCGGCATCATGCCGCCCAGTCCGCCCGTTATGAAACACAACCGAAAATCCCGACGACTTCCTATGGCCATTGCAGAGACAGAACAGCCCCTTCTTTATAACAGCAGCATCATCGACGTGTATCTCCGGTTTATCGCCCGGCACTATCCTGAGACGAAAACCCAGGATCTTTTGCGCGCCGCCGGAATCCGTTCCTATGAATCGGCGGACCCGGGCCATTGGTTCTCGCAAGACCAGATCGATCGTTTCCACGATACCCTGGTGCAGATGACCGGGAATAGTCAAATTGCCCGGGAAGCGGGACTTTTTGCCGCCTCTCCGGACGGCATGGGCCTGATGCGGCGCTACGTTCTCGGCATGGTCAAGCCGGCCACCCTCTTTCACCTGATCGGCCAGGGGGCCTCCCGCATGACGCGTTCGGCGACATACGAAGCCCGGATCCTCTCGGATACGGTCGCCGAAATCACCGTGACCCCCCGGGAAGGCATCCATGAGCGCTCTTTTCAATGCGAAAATCGCATCGGCTTTTTTGAAGCGATCGTCCTTCTGTTGACCCATCGTCTCCCCCGCATTGACCATACCGAATGCCTGTTCCGCGGCGGCAATGTTTGCCGGTACCGGATTGAATGGCAGGAGGGGCGCAGCGTTTTTCGCAAAAAAATCCGCAACTTGGCTGCATTGGCCTGCGGAGTGGCCCTTCCTGTCATCGGCTTCCACTGGCCTGCGTTTGCGCTGCATACGGCACTTCCGAGCAGTGCGCTGCTGCTGAGCCTGCTGCAGCTGTCGGTCAGCAAGGCGACAACCTCCGAATTACAGCAAAGCCTCGCCGAACTGAGAGCCGCTACCGACCAAACCATGACCCAGGCCAACCAGAACTACAACAACGCCCTGGTTGCCAACGAGATCGGCCAGGCCGTCTCCCGCAAGAACAGCCTGAGCGACATCCTCGACAGCGTGATTCACATCCTGCAGCAAAGACTCGACTTCAAGCGCGGAGCGCTTTTGCTCCCCGATGACGCGAAAACCTGCCTGCAGCTCCGCAGAACCTTCGGCTATACTCCGGAAGAGATCGCCTTCTTCGACACAAATGGGATTTTACTCGAACCCCGGCAGATTCGAGCCCCATTTCAAACCTGTTACCACGACCAGACCCCCATTCTGATCAACTCCCGGAGCGAACTTGTTGAGACATTTCCCGACACACGGGTCGAGTTTATACGTCGGTTGGGAACCGAAGCCTTCATCCTCTGTCCCATTCTCTCCGAGGAAGAAACCCTCGGCGTGCTTGCCGTAACCAACCCGGCGCCGAGAAGACCGTTGGTTCAGAGCGACTTGAGCCTGCTCATGGCCATCGCCTCCTCTATCGGCATCAGTATCCGCAATGCCCATCTGCTGGAGACCATGAGTCAACAGCTGCAGGAGATCCGAACCCGGGACGAACAGCTCGAGCTGTATCAGGAGAAGCTGGAAGAACTGGTGCTCCAAAGGACGAGGGAACTCCACGAGGCCCTCCGCCAGGCCGAAGAGGCCAGCTTGGCCAAGTCCCAGTTCCTTGCCAACATGAGCCACGAAATCCGCACCCCCATGTATGGCGTCCTCGGTCTCAACGA
>QKGY01000082.1 GCA_003250235.1 Desulfuromonadaceae bacterium | reverse complement strand
GTAATTTTAAACAGGGGTTGTCCCTTGGAAACAATGGTCCCCTCACCGCCGGTAATCTGAATCTTGTCGATAGTGCCTGAGAACGGTGCCCGAATCGTATTGAACATCTTCATGACTTCAATGATGTAGAGGGGCTGACCTTTTTCAAAGTGCATGCCCTCCTCAACGAAGTGTGGCATACCGGGCGCCTCCTGAGCATAGTACATCCCTCCACAGGCCGCCACAATCTCATCGGCTTTGGTTGCCGGAGGGGGCACCAGTACTTTTTTCATGCGGGCCTGCAATTCCGGATCTGTCAGATATTCGGGAATGGTGATTTCCAGATCGTCTTCAACTCTCAGATCCCAGAATTTGGTGTTTTCAGCGACCAGGAAGACCATACCGAGCAGTTCGACACCCGCCTCATAGCCGTAATGGGTGGCACGAATCTGCTCCCACATTTCGGCGTCAAACCCTCCCTGGGGTTTCTCCTTCTGAAGAATTTCGTTGAGCTGGAAGTAGTCCTCTTTGTGGAGGTTGAGCTTCTCATTCAGGATGTCGTAAAAGCGAAGGGCCTTCTGCAACAACTCGTTGTCATGGCTCCAGATCACCTCGGCAGCAGGCTCTTTCGGATTAAACGACTTGTTGAGATATTCATAGGTCTCATCGAGAACCACCAGGGGATTACGCAGCCAGACGACCTTGCCCTTCTCAAGCCGGAAATTTCTCTTGTTGAGGCTGAGCCAGCCGGAAAGCATATGGGGATCTTCCAGCAGGCGCTCAATGGGCCGGGTCAACAGCGTTCCCTTGCGATCGAGCAGTTCCGACATGTTTTTAAGCTCTTTACCCAGCACATCCGGCTGATCGCCGAATTTTTCGGTAACTTTTTGCGCGTACTGCTTTTTCATCTGCAGGAACGCATAGACCGGGTCAAGCTTGTTGGATTCTTCCTTCAGCATTCCAACCAGAGTGAGGTAGGGGACGACAAACCGGGTGGTCGGCTTGGCATTGACCGTGCTGCCAATGAACCAGTTGACCAGGCCATAGTGGAATTCGAGGTTGGTGGCCAGATCGGTTCCACGGATCTTGGTGCTACGAAGAACCTTCGAGAGATGTCTGTAGCTCTCAAGGCGATCCTCCCCCTTGGTCAGCAGCAGGGCAATGTTGGAGTCATAGGCTCCGGCAACCCGATACTTCATGAACAAACCAGTATCGGGATTCAGCGCGCTGATGCCCTGGTCGTCACGGATCTCCCCTTCGATGGGGCGGGACCAGTGGCGGATCATGCCGCCGGCATGAGGTGACAGCGACGCGTCGGTAGCGTTAAGGCGCGCCTCGACGGCCGCATTAAAGCGCACGATACGCTCGGGCTTGGGCAGGCGCTTTTTATGACGAGCCAACAGGGCCATGGCCTCAACCAGCGACTCGACAATGAAGAAATCCTTCTTGTCTTTGGGATTGGTGAACTTGAGGCTGTAACAGAGTTCCGTGACCCGGTGTTCCACCTGGATACGGGTATTTACTTCCATGAAATAGTGGCGATCCCGGTCGACGATACATTCGAAAGTCGATGCCGAATCCAGCCCGACCGCCTGACCAAATCGCTCCGCTTCCTCTTCCATGCGCTTGAGAACCGTCAGGTCTGTCTCCAGGGCCTTGGCCGCCTTCTCCTGACTCGCTTTGCGGGCTTCCTCGATCCGGGTTTTGAGTCCTTCCTGAGTCACGGAAACTTCGAGAAGCTTCTGCTCATGCATCTGCAGGGAGCAGTCACGCCCACCAAGGGCCAGGCACCATTCCCCATTGCCGATGAGCTGGATCTCGTTGTGCCGGGTCTGCTCGATGTTCAACTCGATCAGGACGTTCTTGTTGTCACCGACACCGTTGGCCTTGACCTCGTTGAGCACTTCACGGACCAATCCCGGAGCATTGGCAGCTTCCTGCTCGATCAGAGCTTCGTTGATGCTTTTGGCGGTCAACAGAGACGCCCCAAGAATTCGCTGCCCCTTGCCGCCGCCACCACCGATGGCTTTAAGACGAACGCGGCTTCTGGAATACTTGCGGAACATCTCGGCCACTTCAAACTGCACCTGGGCACAGAGTTCCTCTATGGAGAAAAGATCAAGCCCTTTCTGGTAAGAGGCATAGAGAATGTGGTCGGCAAGCTCTTCCAGAGAGAGGTCTTTGTCATTGAGAACCTCTTTGTCACAGTCGAGCCCTTCCGCCTTTACCAAAGCCAGCAGCTTGTCCCGACTGGGATGTTTTTTGACGAGTGTCCTTGCCGTAACATTGTCGATCCCGGGAGTGACACTGACATTGACACTTAAGGCGGTTCGCTTTGCCTCGTCTTTTTTACCGGCATTGGCCTGCGTAGCGGCACAGGGTCCGATGAATGTCAGGCCCGCCTTTTCAATGGCGGCAACAAACTCCTCATCTTCCGCCATGAAACCGTATCCGGCAAAAATCGAATCGTAGCCGTTGTCCTTGGCGATTCGGATGATCTGGTGGATACGCTCAATGCGCTCCTCCTTGCTGGCCCCCGAATAATCAGGAACACGGTGTACCCGCCGCGAATCCGTCAGCTGACGCAACTCAGGCGACAGGGCATTGGGGTAGACGATCGAGTCCTTCTCTGAAAGCAGGATTCCGTAGTGGGTGATCCCCATTTCCTCATAGACATCCATCGCCTCTTTGCGGATAGGGCCACGACACACGATGAGGGGCTTGAGATCCTCGCAGGCAAAGGAGCGCACCCACTCGGAGGCGGACTTACCCAGGCAGCGGTCTCTGTGAATCAGGGGATTGTCGTTATAGAAATCTCTTTGTTGGGCCATCGCTATATATCTCCAATCAGATTCTTTTTAGATAGGGTTCGGGTGAGTGCTTAATAAAACTCGCGCTGGACCGCCTGCATCGGGCCCGGCTTGTAATGCCTCAGGAAGAAATTGAGGTTCTCACCCAGAACTTTCCGCAAATCTGTAGGCATGACTATGCTGGAGATCGAACCCAGGCTGAGAGCCTCCTTCGGGTTCATCAGCTCTTTCTCGTAGCGCAGATTGAGTTCCGCTTCGGCAGCCTTGAGCCAATCGGCGGCTTCCTTCTCCGCATCCTTTTTCGCCACATCATCCCTGATTCCCGCATCAAGCCGCTCCTGGATGCCTTTTTTCACGCGTTCGGCCACAGAACCGCGTAATTTACGAAGCTCATCCTTGTAGACAAACTCTTTACCGGCCGGGCCCATAACAGCCAGGCGGGTTGTGGGAAGCGCCAGAACAAGATCGGCACCGGTGGGATAGTTGTTGTAAGAGGCGTACGCGCCACCGAAAGCGTTTCGGATGATCAGCAGGATTCGCGGCGTTCTGATATCCACGATCGAATCGAGCATGGCGCGGCCCGCCTGAACGATGCCGCGGGCCTCCTGCTCGCGTCCAGGCAGGAACCCTGTGGTATCCTCCATGAAAATCAGAGGGATATTGTAGATATTGCAGAACCGGTTGAAACGGGCGATCTTGTAGGCCGCATCGCAATCGATCTGCCCTGAGTCGACAGCGCTGTTGTTGGCGACGAAACCGACTACGTTGCCGCCGAGACGGCCAAAGGCAGTGATGACGTTACGGGCCCGGTCGGGCTGCATTTCGAAATAGTCGCCATGGTCGCAAATCTGCTGGATCATGAGCGATACATCAAAGGGGGTATTGAAGCCTGTCGGCGAATTGAAGGTCTTTTTCAGCAGGGTGTTGATCTCCCAGGTTTTACGGTCGAGAGGGTCGCTCGTCTCCTGGAAGGGAGCCATCACGCTGTTGTTGTCCGGCAGATAGCTCAGCAGACTGATCGCCGTACGCAGGGCGGCAACCTCGTCGCCTACGGTCAGATCCGCCACGCCGGATTTGCCATGGACCTTGGGACCACCCAGCTCCTCGGGGGTGATATCCTCACCCAGGACGGATTTGACCACCCCCGGCCCTGTAAGACCGAAAAAGGTGTCGCTGGGCTGAATGACAAAACTGCCTTGTCGAGGAAGATAGCTTCCGCCGCCGGCATTGAAACCGAACATGCACATGATGCTGGGGACAACACCGCTGATCTTGCGCAGGGCGGTGAAGGCCTCGGCATACCCGTCAAGACCACCCACCCCGGCGGGGACATAGGCCCCGGCACTGTCGTTCATGCCGATCAGAGGGATTCCTTTTTCACCGGCCATCTGGAAGAGGCGGGCCAGTTTCTGACCGTTGGTGGCATCCATGGATCCGGCGCGCACGGTAAAATCATGTCCATACAGGGCCACATCGCGGCCCTTGATATTGAGAATCCCCGTTACCAGAGAAGCCCCGTCAAGGTTTTTGCCCCAGTTCTGGTACAGGATATTGGGTTCTTTATCCGTCAGAACGCGGATCCGCTCCCAAACGGTCATCCGCTTTTTGAAATGCTGCTTTTCGATCTGAGCAACGCTTACCGATTTAATCGGGCGTTGGATCAGGTCGTGGCCTTCCTTCATCGCCTCTTCGTATCCACCCGTTACACCGGCAATTTCGCCGGGAATCGTGAATTCAACTTTTTCCGGTGGATCAAACGGATTTTTCAGTGAAGGTTTAATCGCTTTTTTGGACATTTCGGGTATCCCTCTGATTGATAAGAACGATCTGCACGGAACGCCGGCACCCCGGCACGACGACCGGCCCATTTAGTCAGCCTAAAATTAAAAAAAGACAATCATGCCGACCCTCAAGAGAAAGCGGCCATGAAATCCTTTGTCGAATCGCCTTTTTGGGAATTTTTACCAGGAATCTTCCCGGGCTCTGCCCATACGGCGGAAGTGTTTACTCAAACTGAACTTTTGAGTAAAAATAAAAAGTAGTTTTATTTCTGCCTCGATATATCGAAAATAGCCTGAATTGTCAACAGAATAATTTATTCAAGATAAAAAGATTTATTGACAATAAACGATTATTTTTGAGGGGTTTAGTCGCCATTAATATGTCCTAAAAACGCGTGCAGCCGCTTACGAAAAGGCAAACTTTTGTTTTGTTATTTTCCGGAACAGGCTGGCCGATTTACGCCTTATGCTGGCCGTCATCCGCCCTTGTCCGGGTTCGCCACATTTTCCCATACACTGGCAGCCAGCCCCAATATTGACATTTTTTCCGGGATCAACTAACGTGGCATCACGCTGCTTGCACGTGAAGCAGCAACCTCTTACCCTTCCGTTTCCCTGTAAAAAAAGGTTCCTCGTTGACACATTCGACTTTCGAAACACCCTTCGGCCTCCAGTTGTGGGAGAGTGAACTTCGCCGGGGCAAATCTCCTCTGCGCGAGGGGTACTGTTTTTCCCTTCTCGAAAACTCCTCTGACGCCTATCGGGTTACCATAATGGCCGGCGTCGAGAAGATTGTCGATCTCTTTTCCAGCGTCGCCAGGTTCTTTGGTTCGGAAGCGTTCCTCATCCTGGAATATTACCCGCACGAACTCGAGACCGCTCCCGACGAACAACCCGTTCCCACAACGTTCTACTCACCCTATCTGCCTACTGGAGAAATTCTCGACACGCTGAAACCCTTCCTGCAGAGGTTGATCCATGATGGCTTTGTCGGTTTCGGACTGGCCAACAACAGAGCCGGTCTGGAGTTTTTCTATTCGGAAGAAAAGGTCATTACCTGTTTCTCGGGCAACCACCTGAGAATTATCGACATGCTGACCCGCAAAGGCCTCGCCCACATCCCCGAGCTTCCCACACCGGGAGATTTCGGGCACGACCATCTCTCGCTTCTCTGCCATGGCCCCGTAGATCTCCCCGGCGACCTTTCCGGTCTCTCTCAGGACGACCTCGACTATGTGCATTTCTGCCAGGAGATCGTCGATACATTCGATATGTATCCGGTTGAGGAAACCCTGTCTTTCTTCCTGTCCAAAAAAGAGCAGGACAGTATTGAGCAGTGCCTGCGAGGGCATTCCGAGTTCGTCGATTTTGCCGATGAAGATTTTGGCAGCCTTCTTCTGGACTGGAACGATTTCGTCAACGAATGCGAAGCCGCTTTTGAAGGGGATCTCTGGGAATATCAGCAGGGTCTCAAGCTCAGAGACATGATCCAGTACGTGATCGAGGGATCCCCACCGGCTCTGGCCGTGAAGATCAAAGAGATCCTTGCCGAAGCGGACGCGCAGTTCCAGCACAATCTGACAGATCGGCGGAAACGCCTCGATGCTCCCGGAGACATCCCCGTTCGCGAAGAACGTTTCTGGTATCAGGGCGTAGTCCGGAACCAGGGGGCCTTTCTTCGTCGAGACCTTATTCGCTGCGGCTGGTTCAAGCCCTAAGCCTTCCATGATCCAGACCTCTTTGTGCTGAAGCCACCAGCCTCTCTTCCGGGATATTCACCATGATTGCCCTGATCGCCGCCGTTCCTCTCGAAACCGAGTTCCTAAGAAGGGAGCTCTCTCCCTGGGAGGTTGTTCATTGCGGCGGCTATGATCTCTTTCTCTGCAGCCTGAGAGGTCGGCAAGTCGGCCTGCTTCACTGTGGCGTCGGCAAGGTCAACGCAGCGGCAGCCACTGCGACACTGATCAGCACCCGCAAACCGGAGATGGTTCTGTCTTTTGGCTGCGGAGGAGCTTACCCCTCAGCCCCCTTGGGGATTGGCGACCTTGCGCTGGCAACATCGGAAATCTATGGTGATGAAGGCGTTTTGAGCCCTGAAGGGTTTCTCGACATGGAGCAAATCGGTTTTCCGCTGGTCAAAAAATGTGGTGTCCGCTATTTCAACCAGTTCCCCGTCAACCGTCAGTTTATCGAACGGGCAACCCCCATCATTGAGGCCACCGCGGCTGCGTCCAAACGCCGTGCGACCGCCGGGCACTTTGTGACCGTTTCAACCTGCTGCGGCACCACGGACGCCGGTAAACGGATGGAAAGCCGCACCGGCGGAATCTGTGAAAACATGGAAGGGGCCGCCGTGGCGCATATTTGTCAGTTGCACAGCACCCCGTTTCTCGAAATCAGGGGAATTTCCAATATCGTGGAAGACCGGGATCTCTCCCGCTGGGACCTGCGCTCCGCGGCACTGATCGCGCAGCAGGGGGTTCTGGCTCTGATTGAAAACTGGGAAGAAAGGAACGTCCCGGCATGACCGCTCCATTGACCCTCGGCTATTCGCCCTGCCCCAACGACACGTTCATCTTTCATGCGTTGATTCATGGTCGTATTCCGGCCGGGGGATTGAGTTTCCAGGAGCGGCTCGAGGATGTGGAAACGCTCAACCGTCTGGCTCTTGAGGGCGTTCTTGACCTGACCAAAATCAGCTATCACGCCCTCGGTCACCTGCGGGACAACTACGCCCTTCTTCGCAGTGGCGGAGCCCTGGGAAGAGGGTGCGGGCCATTGGTTATCGCACCCAGGCCGATGGACATGGCTGCCCTGAAGGGGAAAAAAATTGCCATCCCCGGCCAGCTGACCACGGCCAACCTTCTGCTTCAACTGTACGGCGAGGGGTTTGAAGACGTCCTGATTCTTCCCTTCCACCACATCATGAGCGCTGTTGTCGAAGGCCGTGCCGATGCCGGCGTCATCATCCACGAATCGCGTTTTACCTATCAGGCCTCCGGATTGTTCAAGGTCCAGGACCTCGGTGCCTGGTGGGAGGAGAAGACCGGCCTGCCCATTCCTCTGGGTGGAATCCTGGCCAAACGCTCCTTGGGCACCGAAACCATTGCCATGATCGACAGAGCCCTTCGCGACAGCGTATCGTACGCCTTTGCGCACCCGGACATTTCAAAGGGATACATCAAGCGTCACTCCCAGGAACTCGCAGACGAGGTGATCGCCAGCCACATTGCCCTCTACGTCAATCCCTTTTCCCTCGATCTGGGCGCAGAAGGAATTCTGGCCGTTGAAACCCTCCTGCACCGTGCCGAAGAACGGGGGATTATCCCTCACTGTGACAAGCCCCTGTTCCTCTCCTGACCCCAGATTCAAGACTTGCACACAAAAAAAGCGACCCTCATGGGTCGCTTTTTTTGTGTGCGGAAATGAACTTTATCAGCGCTGTATCTGAACAGCCTTGATGAACCGGGCATCCACCGCTTTGGCAATCCGTTCGAGCGTGGCCTCGTCCGCCGGGGAGTCGATCGACAGAACGACCATCGCCTCGCCAGCCTTCTGGCGGCGACCGAGGTTCATGTTTCCTATGTTGACACCAGCCTCACCGAGAATGGTGCCGATTTTGCCGATCAGGCCCGGCCGATCGGCATAATTGATCACCAGCATATAATCTTCCGGCTGGAAGTCGGTCATGAAATCCCTCATCTTGACGATCTTGGGAACCCCTTCAAACAGGGTCCCGGCGATCGTCCTCCGGCCCTCTGGCGTCTCCATAGCCAGGGTGACGAGGTTGGAGTACGACTCGGATTCCGTGGTACGCACCTCTTCAATGACGATGCCCATATTGCGGGCAATCAGACGGGCGTTAACCATGTTCACCTCCTGCTCGGTATGACGATTGAGCAGGGCGGCCAGTCCGCATACCGTAAGGGGTGCGCAGTCAAAACGGGCCAATTTGCCGTTATAGGTGAAAATAACTTTGTTGGGATTGGGGGCGGCCAACTGAGAGATGAAATCGCCGATCTGGCTGATCAACGTCATGAAAGGCTTCATCTGTTCCATCAGATCCGGATCGAACTTCGGGATGTTGACAGCATTTTCCATAGGGCGTCCGTCCAGGTAATTGACGATTTCCCGGCTGACATCGATGGCGACGTTTTTCTGCGCTTCGAAGGTATTGGCTCCCAGATGGGGCGTGACGACCATGCGCGGATGCCCGATCAGTTTTTGCAGAACGTCCGTGCGGGGAGGCTCCTGACTCCAGACATCAAATGCGGCGCCGTTGGCCTTGCCGCTCTCAAGGGCAGCCAGTACCGCCTCTTCATTGATGATACCGCCGCGGGCACAGTTGACGATAATCACGCCGTCTTTCATGCCGGGGAAATGGGAGGCATTGATCAGGTCGCGGGTTTCCTCGTTGAGCGGGGTATGCACGGTGATGATATCGGCGAACCGGATGATGTCCTCAAGGGAAACCAGCTTCACACCCAAGTCATCGGCCCGCTTTTCAGCAATATACGGGTCGCAGGCCAACACCTCCGCCTCAAACGCCTTGCACCGCAGAGCGACGCGTCCTCCGACTTTGCCCAGACCGATGATTCCCACGGTTTTACCCTTGAGCTCATAGCCGGTAAAAGGAGCACGCTTCCATTCCCCGGACTTGAGAGACGCATTGGCTACCGTCACATTACGGCACAACGAAAGAAGGATGGCCATGGTGTGCTCGGCGGCCGAGTTGACGTTTCCGAAGGGCGCATTAACAACGATAATCCCCTTGTTGCTGGCAGCATCAACATCCACGTTGTCGATGCCTACGCCGGCCCGGGCAATGATTTTCAGGTT
>QKGY01000111.1 GCA_003250235.1 Desulfuromonadaceae bacterium | reverse complement strand
GTCATCATGATGACGGGCAGTTCGGGGCGTAGCGCACGTGCCTTGGACAGGGCTTCGATCCCATCCATTTCGGGCATTTTGACATCCAGAAGCAGCAGATTGCACTCCGCCTCTGGTTGAGCGAGAAATCGCAACAGCATCAGCGGATCGGCGAAGGTCTCCACCTCATAGCCCCAGCCGCTGAGCATTTTTTTCAGGTAGCGCCGCATCCCTTCTTCGTCGTCTACCACGATGATTCTTCTGCCCATAAACGCCTCATTGCGAGAAAGTTTATCATAATAAGCATATTTGCCCGATGTTGAAAAGAAACTATTTCCATGGGCAATAATCCCGGCTTTGCCATGACATGTCATTTCCGCCAGGTGGGTAAATATTACCCAGGAGATGGAAAGAATTACCCGCCTTGGAGGTGTGCCGGAAGCTGTCAACGGATGAATTCAGCGAAGGAAATCCCGTCTACATCAGCATTTTGGGGAAGTTGTAATTGTGTATACCCCATTGGTACAGAGGTTGCCTTGAGGGAACCAATCGGCGGGCAGACGGCCTGCCACATTCACCTTCAAGGAGAGAGCGCATGGGAGTAACGCGAAGAAATTTCCTCAAGGGCGGCGGGATTGCGGCGGCCGGCCTGGCGGTTTCCGCTAAACCGGCAAGCGCCAATGTGGACGGGGGGGAACTCCGGACCAAAGGCCTGCAGTCTTCAACAACCGTCTGCCCTTACTGTGCCGTCGGTTGCGGCATGATCGTTCATACCAAAGACGGCCGCATCGTCAATATCGAGGGGGATCCGGAACATCCGATCAATCGCGGGTCGCTGTGCTCGAAAGGGAGCGCCCTTTTCCAGGTAGCCAACAACGAACGTCGCCTGACCAAGGTTCAGTATCGCGCCCCTGGCAGCGACCGGTGGGAGGAAAAGCCCTGGGATTGGGCGATGGAGCGGATCGCCGAGCTGATGAAAGACTCGCGCGATCGTAACTTCGTGAAAACGGAAACCCGCGACGGCAAGGACTACCTTGTCAATCGCAACGAAGGGATGGCATTTCTGGGGGCCGCTGCCCTCGACAACGAGGAGTGTTATCTCTGGGGCAAATTCGCACGCGCCATGGGGGTCAGTTATCTCGAACATCAGGCGCGAATATGACACAGCGCTACGGTTGCCGGTCTGGCAGCCTCTTTCGGTCGCGGCGCAATGACCAACCACTGGAATGACATCCAGCATGCGGATGTCATCATGTGCATCGGCTCCAATCCGGCCGAGAACCATCCGATCTCTTTTAAATACGTGGAAAAGGCCATGGACCAGGGGGCGAAGCTGATCAGCGTCGATCCCCGCTATACCCGGACTTCCTCCAAATCAAATATCTATGCCCAGCTACGGCCGGGTACGGATATCGCCTTCATCGGCGGTCTGATCAACTACGTGCTGCAGAACGACTTGATCCAGAAAGATTACGTCGTTCATTACACCAACGCGTCCTTTATCATCGACGACGGTTTTGATTTCAACGAAGGGATTTTCAGCGGCTACAATGCCGAAACCTACAGCTACGACAAGGCAAGCTGGAAATACAAGAGCGATAAGGACGGCAACCCTCAACGCGACCTGACGCTGCAGAATCCCCGCAGCGTTTATCAGCTGCTCCGCAAACACTACAGCCGGTACACTCCGGAGATGGTGTGCGAGATTACCGGTACCGCCATCCAGGATTACATGTCCGTGGCCCGCACCTTCTGCGCAACCGGACATCCGGACAAGTCCGCCACCATCATGTACGCCATGGGGACCACCCAGCACACCTACGGCACCCAGAACGTACGCTCCTATGCCATGCTGCAACTGCTGCTCGGCAACATCGGCATTGCCGGTGGCGGCATCAACGCCCTGCGCGGCGAGTCGAACGTTCAGGGGTCGACCGACTACGCCATCCTCTACCACATTCTGCCGGGCTACCTGAAGGTGCCCGACTTCAACCATGTCGACTACGCCACCTATCTGGACAAAGTCACGCCGAAAAGCAGTGATCCCAACAGCGCCAACTGGTGGAGCAATACCCCCAAATACATGACCAGCCTGCTCAAGGCGTACTGGGGAGACAATGCAACGGAAAAGAACAATTTCTGCTACGACTACCTGCCCAAGAAGAGTGGCAACTACTCGTTCATCAAGCTTATGGATCGCCTGCAAGCGGGGGGCTTCGAGGGTCTGTTCTGCATGGGGACCAATCCCATTGTCGGCGGACCCGATGCCGGCTCTATAGCCAATGGACTGAGCAAGCTCAAATGGATGGTCGCTGCCGATCTCTGGGAGACGGAAACGTCGATCTTCTGGAAACGTCCCGGGGTCAACCCGAAAGACATCCAGACCGAGGTTTTCCTGCTCCCGGCTGCTTCCAGTGTCGAAAAGCAGGGCAGCATCTCCAACTCGGGGCGCTGGGCACAGTGGCGCTACAAGGCGGTCAACCCCCCGG
>QKGY01000364.1 GCA_003250235.1 Desulfuromonadaceae bacterium | reverse complement strand
ACCGAAACCGCGGCTCCCGCCTTGGGTTTTCTCAGCAGCAGCAGAAAAGGGATGATCGCCAGAAAAACCACGCCGAGTATCCAGAAAATATGGTTATAGGAAAGTATCCCCGCCTGTCGCCGCACCTCGCCGTACAGCATGGCCAGCACTCCCTGCTCCGCTTCGCTCGGAACCAGTCCGCGGGAAACCGCCGCTTCGGTCAGGACAGCCGCCTTCTGCTGATAGATGGGGTTATAGGGGTTGACGTGGGCAACCAGCACATTCTGGTAAAACTGGCTGAATCGGGCCAACAGCGTGGCGGAAACCGCAATACCCACGCTGCCGCCGATGTTGCGCAGCAGGTTGTAGACGCCGGTGGCGTTGCCCATCTCCTCCTTGGGGATGGACGACAGCGTCACCGTGGTCAGGGGAACGAAGATCATCCCCAGTCCGAAGCCAAGCACGATGCGGGGCCAGACAAAATCCCAGTAGGCCGCCTCGAGCGTGAAGCCGTGCATGATAAACATGGACGTGGCGGCGATACTGAAGCCGCATCCGACGATCCAACGGCCATCCACCCCCTTGGAGAGCAGGATGCCGATAAAGGGCATGGTCAAAAGGGTCGCGACCCCGCCCGGGGCGAGCACCATACCGGCCAGCGTGGCGTCATACCCCATGAGAGTCTGCAGGAACAGCGGGATGAGCATGATGGCGCTGTAGAGGCAGAACCCGAAGATAAACATCAGGAAATTGCCCGACGAGAACGCCGCGCTCTTGAACAGGCGCAGGTTGACGATGGGATGGGGATGGCGCAGTTCGACCACCAGCAGAAGCAGCAGCGATACGACGGCGACAATGGAGAAGGTGATGATGAAGGACGATTCGAACCAGTCGTCCTGCTGCCCCTTGTCGAGCACGACCTGAAGAGCCCCCAGACCGACCACCAGCAGCCCCAGCCCCAGATAGTCGATACTCCCCTTGGCGCGGTTGCGCAGATAGGAGGGGTCCCAGATGTAATAGCTGGCCATGATGACGGCAACGATGCCGATCGGCATATTGATGTAGAAGATCCAGCGCCAGTTCAGGGTGTCGGTGATATAGCCTCCCAGGGCCGGGCCGACGATGGGGCCGAACATGGCACCGATTCCGAAGATGGCGTTGGCCATGCCGTGCTCCTGGGGAGGAAAGGTCTCCATCAGGATCGCTTGGCTGTTGGGAATAAGCGCGCCGCCTGCCGCCCCCTGGAGGATGCGGAAGAAGATGAGCATCCCCAGGTTGGGCGCCGCGCCGCACAGAAAGGAGGCCAGGGTGAACAGGGTGATGCAGGTGATCAGAAAGCGCTTGCGCCCGAACATGCGCGAGAGCCAGCCGGTCATCGGCAGGACCACGGCGTTCGCCACCAGGTAGGAGGTCAGCACCCAGGTGATCTCGTCGGTGCCGGCGTTGAGACTCCCCTGCATGTGCGGCAGAGCCACGTTGGCCACCGAGGTGTCCACAATCTCCATGATGGTGGGCAGCATCACCGTGATGGTGATCAGCCACTTGTTGATCTGACGCTCTTCAGCCATGAGGGCGCTTCGGTCTCCGGTTAATGGAAAGGATTGAGGTGAGCCAGGACATCGCCGAGCCCTTTGCCGGTATGGATCACCGGCACAACACTCATGCCGACCCGAAGCAGATGGTCGGGGTCGCTTGCCGGGTCGATGAGGATTTTGACCGGCACCCGCTGGACCACCTTCACGTAGTTGCCCGTGGCGTTTTCCGGAGGCAGCAAGGAGCCGGCCATGATGCTGTCCACGTGACCGGAGAATTCACGGCCCGGATAGGCATCGACCACGAAATCGACTTTTTGTCCCGGTTCGACATGGGTCAGCTGCCCCTCCTTGAGATTGGCCACCACCCAGGGCTGCGCCATCTGTACGACCGCCAGGAGCGGCTGGCCGGCCTGCACGTTGTTCCCCTCCTCCACCGACTTGCGGGTGATATAGCCTGCTGCCGGCGCAGTAATGCGGGTGTAAGCCAGTTTGAGGCGGGCCGCTTCCAGCTCGGCAGCCCGCTGCGCCACCCGCGCCTCGACACCGCCATCCTGCGACGCACCGATAACGGCCCGGGCCTGGCGGAGCGTTTCAAGGGCCTGCTGACGCTGGGCCTCGGCCACCTTGGCAGCGGTTTTCAGACGATCGAGCTGTTCGCTGGGAATCACTTCTCGGGCAAAAAGAGCTTGCCCCCGCTCCAGATCGAGCCGGGCCTGGGCCAGGTTCGCTTCGGCGCGACGCACACCGGCCTGAGCCTCGGCGACCCGTGCATATTCACCGGACGTTTCGTTCCTGGCCATATCGAGACGGGCTACGGCCGTGTTGACCTGGACCTGGTAATCGACGGGATCGAGTTCGACCAGGAGCTGTCCCTGTTCCACTCTTTGATTATCCTCGACCCATACCTTGAGCACATGCCCGGACACCCTGGGGGACACCGAATGGATATGGTTCTGGACGAAGGCGTTGTCGGTGGTCACCTCCACCTTGCTCTTGTACCACATCCATGCCCCGAGAAAGAGGGCGGCCAGGATGAAGCCGAACAGCACCTGTTTGACATGGCGCTTTTTCCCGCTCGCCGTTTTTCCCTCTTTGGTTTCGCTTTTTTCCACCTGCTCACTCATGCGTCATAGGCTCCTGTCACAGGGTTCCGGTCGCTTTTTTCACCCGGGCAATGGCCACCTGGTAATCGAAAAGCGCCTGATCGTATTCGGTTCGGGTCTGGGTCAGCAGGGTCTGGGCGTCGATCACCTCGGTCGCCGTTCCGACCTGCTCCCGATAACGGTTCTGATTGATCCGCAGATTTTCTTCCCCCTGGCGGATCGCTTCCCGGGCCACGGCGATGCGCTCGGAAGCCACCTTGGCGTCGTTGAGGGCGGTCAGATATTCCAGCCGGGCCTGCCCCTGCAAATCCTCGAGCTGCTGGCGGCTCTGCGCGACCACCTGCGCGGCCTCTTGCACCCGGGCCGTCGATGCCAGGCCATCGAACAGATTCATCCGGATTCCCAGGGTTGCGGCGAACATGGTCTGTTCCTTGACATAGCTGTTTTTGACGTAGTCCATGCCCGCGCTGGCGAAGAGCTCGGGATAGTACGCGCTGCGGCTTTGTCTCAACGCCTCCTCATGACTGCGAATGAGCTGCTGCTGTGCCTTGAGTTCCCCGCGGTCGGCAACCGCCTGGGCCGCGTCCTGCACCGCAGGAGCTTCCATGACCGGTTCCTCCTGCAATTCGCCACGGGCCTCGGCGGCCCGACCCGTCAGATAATTGAGCGTCAGCCATGCGTTCTCCAGGGCGTTGGCCCGGCCAAGGTGCAACTGCCGGCTTCCGGCGAGCCGAACCTCGGCCTGCAGGACATCGTTGCGGGTGACCACCCCCTCTTCGTAAAGCGCCTTGGCCCGATCCAGATGTTCGCTCATCTGCGCAACCTCCATGTCGGCCGCCTGTAGAAGGCGCTGCACAGCCAGAATGCGGTAATAGGCGCTGACCGTGCGCAGAAAGACATCCTGCTCCAAGGCCCGGTAGCGCTCCCGGGTGGCCTCTGCCGTGGCTTTGGCGCCATCGACCCGCCCGGAGGTCCGACCGAAGTCGTACAGGGTCTGTTTGACCCCGACACTGAGATGCGGGAAGCTGCTGTCCTGAGTCGGCTGCACGCCCCCCCCGATGGTGAAGGCCTGGGGATCTTTGAGGACGGTATAGCCCCCTTCCAGATCGACCCGGGGGCGGTAGCCACTTCGGGCTTCCCCCACAACCTGAGAGGCGATCGTCTCGTCGTAGGCCGCCCCCTTGAGGCTGGGGTTGTTCTGCCGGGCCAGATCGAGGGTCTCGGTCAGGGTCAGGGGGGCGGCCTGAAGGGTCGTTGCCCCCAGCACAAACAGGATTGCCAATGCGTATTTCAGAGTGATCATGATCTCTTACCCCCGCAGTTTTTTCAGCATCTCGCAGAGTTTTTCATAGTCGCCCGGTTCCAGAGCCGCGGTGAACTTCTCCCGGGCTCGAAGAGCCACCGGCGTGAGTTCGGCCTCCAACGCTCTGCCGGCCTCCGTCAGGTGAACCAGGTAGGCGCGCCGGTCGTCGGGATGACGTCTTCTCTCGACCAGTCCGCAATTCTCCAACCGATCGACCAGTCCGCCGATCGTGGTGCGATCGACTTCCGATTTTTCCGATATTTCAATCTGGGACAACCCGTCCTGTTTCCACAAAAATCCGAGCAG
>QKGY01000445.1 GCA_003250235.1 Desulfuromonadaceae bacterium | reverse complement strand
GCTCCCCGACCGTAGCCAGCTTCTCCGAGCGGATCAATTTCGTCTGCATCGACTGTATCCGGGCTGTACGCTCCTCCACTTTGGCCTCTAACGTGTTATTCCACTCCCGGAGTTCTTCCTGAGCGATCTGGAGGTTGTGGGCCATTTCATTGAAGGCCGCGGCCAGTTCCCCAATTTCATCGGAGGGGACATGGTCGATTCGGCTGTCCAGTTCTCCTCGCGAGAGATGTCGGGTATGGAGAAGAAGCTTTTTGACCGGAATATTGACCAGCTTCTGGGTCAACAGGGTCAGACAACCCGACAACAGGAGAAGCAGACTGACGGTCAGGACAATGATGTTGTTTCTGTAGGAAACCGCCTGGTTTTCCATGAAGTCGAGCGGAACGATGACATCAAGGGTTCCGAGAAGGGTGGCATTGGATGAGTGGATATGACAGGATGCCGTATAGCAGCTTTCCCTGTTGTATATTCCTTTGGTGACCCCGAGGACTTTTTTCCCGTCAGCCTCTGTAAAGAACCGGGCCCGCCCCGCGGTCGGAGCTTCGGACTGCGGAGGTTTCCCGCCGATATGGCAGCCATTGCACCCTTCGGCATTGCTGTCCAGGATCGTCCCGATCTCCGACTTTTCCGTCGAAAAATTGATGACACCGTCTTTATTGAACAGACGGATTTTCTCCACGCCGGACTGGGCCCCGACCTCTTCCATCATCTGATAAACCCGGGCGCGATTGTCTTCGAGCATCTCGTAGTGAGTCGTGCTCAACAACGTTTCGCTGAGATGTTCCACATGCTCAATGGAACTGTCCATGCACATCCTTCGCAGGTTCTTAATGTTCACAAAGGCGAAAAAAACGATGGCGATGAGCAGAACCACACTGGTGACAAGAGTAAACTTGGTGATCAGTTTCAATCGCATGGGCATAACCTGCCAAAAGGAGGTTTGAATTTGCGGGTCATCATTTCCATCACAGAATGGGCCCTTTAAAAAGTACCCGGTTTTAGGACGGCGAGCAAGAAAAGATTAGCCTATTCTTATTTCGGGACGGATCACGAATTTCTTTCGGCCTGGGGCATATCCCCCATAGTCAGCCGTACTTCTCTCCACCGCCGTTCCCTCTCTTTTCAGAGCTAAAAACACACAAGTTACAACATAATGAAAATATTATTGTTTTTTCTGCGAGCATTCCATTAAAAAATTCATAAAAATGTTCGTCCCCTGGGAACACTTCCTGCACGATGAACGGCACTGGCACCTGCTGGGGCAACAGACGCACGAACATAAACGACGATACCCCGTCGCACAGGGGTTGTTCCCGAAGGGGGGAACGGTTGTGAATGATTTTTTCTGCTTCATTCTGGATGGCATGGCTCAATTTGCCGGGGGCCGTGGCGAGATCGCCAACGAGCTCGTTCGGTTCGGCCTTGCCTCTGTTTTCTGGGGGATTCTTCTCATCATCGCTTGGGCCCGCAACCGCAAGACATTTCAGGCACGGGAACAGCTTCTGATCTGGGGTTTTGCGCTGGGGCTCATTCGCGAACTTCTGATGTTGGGTGTTTTCACCATAGAGGTCTATCGGGGAAACCACCTGCCTCTCCATGGTGTTTTCCCGCCGCTGGAGCACACGCTGTCGCTGGCGGCCATTGTCGTGGTCGCAGCAGCGTTCGTTCAATACATCCTCAACGCCTCACGATGGGCCAAAGTGTATCTGGGAATGGGACTTGCCACGATCGCCGTCGCGTACCTGAGTACCTTTTCGTGGTGGGCCACCTACATCAAGGCCAATCCCGGTTCTCAGTTCGGCCACGTCTGGTGTGATTGGTTGTTCCATATTATCGGGTGTGTGCTCATTGCCATCCCGCTCCTGGTTTTGGCACGCAAGCAGGGATGGTTGCGAAACCTGATGGTTCTGGCTCTGCTTTTCTTTTTTTTCGACGAGTTCCTGAAGCTGGCGGATCTCGCTTCGAATGAAACCTATCAGAGCCTATTCGCCCCCATACGTCACAGCCTGCATCTTTGGGGGATCCCGCTACTCGGTTATGTCTATCTGACGGAAATGACCTTGGAGCGCAATCTTCTTGCCGCCGTCATCGAGCAGTCAGCCGATGGTGTGGTGGTCATGAATCCCGGCGGACGCATCCAGTACGTCAATCCAGCCTTCACCCGTCATTCCGGATTCGACTCCGAAGACGTGCTGGATCAGGACGCCAGCCTTTTTCGCAGCGACAAAAATAACGAGAGCCTTTACACGGAGATCTGGACCACGCTGAAACGCGGAGAAGTCTGGAAAGGGCGTCTTTTCGCCAAAAACAAGGAGGGACATCTCTTTGAAACCGAGCGTACTTTCTTCCCAGTGCGAACGGCCTCCGACGGGGTTGTAAATTTCGTCTCCCTATGGCGCGACGTCAGCAAAGAGACGGAAATGGAACGACAACTGGCTCAGGCGCAGAAACTGCAGGCCATAGGAACCCTC
>QKGY01000021.1 GCA_003250235.1 Desulfuromonadaceae bacterium | reverse complement strand
CTGGCCAAGGCCGGCGGAAAGAAGAACGGCGGGAAAGGCACCCTGTTTCTCTTTGACGAACCGACCACCGGCCTGCACTTCTCCGATATCGCCGTGCTGCTGCAGGCCTTCCGGGCACTGCTCGCCAAGGGGCATTCCCTGGTGGTCATCGAGCACAACCTCGACCTGATCCGCGCGGCCGACTGGATCATCGACCTCGGCCCGGAGGGAGGCGACGCCGGCGGTACCCTGGTATGCGCCGGTACGCCAGACGAAGTGTCCCGGCACCCGCTGAGCCATACCGGAGTCGCCCTGCGCACTCACGTCGCCGGCAGCGCCCCGCACAAAACGCCGGCAAAACGTGCGCCGGTCCCGGAGAGCGCCGAGGAGATCTGCATCCGCAACGCCCGCGAACACAACCTGCAGGGGGTCAACATCTGCATCCCGCGCGACCGCTTCACCGTCATCACCGGCATCAGCGGCAGCGGCAAGAGCACGGTGGCCTTCGACATCCTGTTCGCCGAGGGTCAGCGCCGCTATCTCGAATCCCTCAACGCCTACGCCCGCCAGTTCGTCCAGCCGGCGGCCCGCGCCGACGTGGACGCCATCACCGGCATTCCGCCTACGGTGGCCATCGAACAGCGCACCAGTCGCGGGGGGCGCAAGAGCACCGTGGCAACGATGACGGAGATCTACCACTTTCTGCGCCTGCTTTACGTCAAGCTCGGCACCCAGCACTGTCCGGACTGCGGCATTCCCATCGAATCCCAGACGGCCGAGGCGATCCTGGCCCGCCTCCTCAAGGAGCACCGCGGCAAACAGGTCAGCCTGCTCGCCCCGCTGGTGACGGCCCGCAAGGGGTACTATACCGACCTGGCGAAATGGGCGGCGCAGAAGGGTTTCTCCCACCTGCGCGTCGACGGCCAGTACCTGCCCACCGATAACTGGCCGCGTCTTGACCGCTTCCGCGAGCACGATATCGACCTGCCCGTGGGAGAGATTCACGCGGTTCCCGAGTCCGAAAACGATCTCGCCCTGCTGCTGCGCCAGGCGCTGGAGATGGGCAAGGGGATTCTCAAGGTGGCGGCGAACGGCAAGGAAACCACCTTTTCCACCCGTCGCGCCTGCACCGGCTGCGGCCGCAGCTTTGCCGAGCCGGACCCGAGGCTCTTCTCCTTCAACTCCAAGCACGGCTGGTGCCCCGTCTGCTACGGAACGGGGATGCTCCTGCCCGGTTTCGACGCCGAGCAGAGCGGCGAGGAGATCTGGTGGAACCAGTGGTGGGAAGGGGAGGAGAAACCCTGCCCAAGCTGTCAGGGGCAGCGGCTCAACCCCGAGGCCCTGGCGGTGCGCTTTGCCGGCAAAAACATTGCCGCCATGACCGCCATGCCGGTCGCTGCGGCCGAGGCGTTCTTCAAGGACCTGACCCTGGAGGATCGCGCGGCGCAGATCGCCCGCGATATTCTTCCGGAACTTCACTCCCGGCTGGGCTTTCTCGCCGAGGTGGGCCTGGGCTATCTCTCTCTGGACCGCTCGGCCCCGACCCTGAGCGGCGGCGAGGCCCAGCGCATCCGACTGGCCGCTCAGCTCGGCTCCAATCTGCGCGGCGTCTGCTACATCCTGGACGAGCCGACCATCGGCCTGCATCCGCGCGACAATTTGATGCTGCTCGACACCCTGAAGAAACTCGAAGGCAAGGGAAACACCGTGGTCGTGGTCGAACACGACGAGGAGACCATGCGCCGCGCCGAGCACCTCATCGACCTCGGCCCCGGAGCCGGAAGCCGCGGCGGCCGCGTGGTGGCCGAAGGCACGGTGGAGGACCTGATCGGCAGCCCCGACTCGCTGACCGGGCAGTTCCTCGCCGCCCCCCTGACCCATCCGCTGTTCGAACGCCGCAAGACCACCCGCACCTCGGCCGCCGTAGTGATCCAGGGGGCCGACCTGCACAACCTCAAAAACCTGGAGGCGCGCATCCCGCTGCAACGCCTGGTATGCGTCAGCGGTGTCAGCGGCAGCGGCAAGAGCACCCTGGTACGCACGGTGCTGCACGACAATCTGCGCCACCTTCTCGGCACGGCGGGTTCCGGGGAAATACCGCTTTTCGGTTGCCGGAGTCTCGAAGGCTGGCAGGGGCTACAGCGCATCCTGGAGGTGGACCAGACCCCCATCGGCAAGACCCCGCGCTCCTGCCCGGCCACCTATGTCGGGTTCTGGGACGACATCCGCAAGCTTTTTGCCGAAACACCCGAAGCCCGCATGCACGGCTATTCGCCGGCACGATTCTCCTTCAACGTCGCCGGGGGACGGTGCGAAGCCTGCCAGGGCCAGGGGGTCAAGAAGATCGAGATGAGCTTTCTGCCCGACGTCAAAGTCCCCTGCGAGGTCTGCGGCGGGGCCCGTTTCAACGCCGAAACTCTGCAGGTGCGCTTCAAGGACAGGACCATCGCAGAGGTCCTCGACATGCGCATCGAAGAGGCGACCCCCTTCTTCGCCAACCACCCCAAGATCGCCCATGCCCTGCAACTGCTGCAGGACGTAGGCCTCGGCTACCTCAGCCTGGGACAGGCCAGCCCGACCCTCAGCGGCGGCGAAGCCCAGCGCATCAAGCTCGTCACCGAACTGGCCAAGGTGGGGCGGCCGGTGCGGGGAGGACGGAAAAAAGGCGGAAATCCTCAGCCCTCTCAGGGTGCGCTCTATCTGCTCGACGAGCCGACCATCGGGCTGCACATGGCTGACGTGGAAAAGCTGATCCGCGTGCTGCACCGTCTGGTAGAGGCGGGCAACAGCGTGGTGGTCATCGAACACAACCTGGACGTCATCGCCGAAGCCGACTGGGTGATCGATCTCGGTCCCGAGGGGGGGGACGACGGCGGCATGATTGTCGCCGAAGGCCCCCCCGAAACGATCAGCCGCCGTGCGAAACACTCGCATACCGGACGCATCCTGCGGGAATTTCTCGCCGAGCGCCGCCCCGGAGGGAGCCCCGCGTGAGAAACGTCCCTCCCCCGGACACACGCCTGGTCTGCACCCAGCCCTTCAGCTGGTTCGAGATCCACCCCGACGGATCGGTGTTCCTGTGCTGCCCGGCCTGGCTGAAGACCTCGGTCGGCAACCTGCTCCACACCCCGCTGCAGGCCATCTGGAACGGCGACAAGGCCCGCGGTATCCGCAAGGCCATCCTCGACGGCAGTTTTTCCTGCTGCAACCGCAAACGCTGCCCGCGACTTCCGTCCGCCTCCGCACCGGTCATGACCGCAGCGCAGATCCCCGACGACGCGATCCGCCGTGTCGTTCTGGACAGGGAAACCGTCCTGCCCTACGGGCCGAAAGTTCTCAACCTCTGTGTCGACCGCAGCTGTAACCTGGCCTGTCCCAGCTGCCGCCAGGAACCGTTCGTGGCCTCGGGCGTTGAGGATGCGACCGTGCGGACACTCATGGAGCGAATCCTTGTCGAAGCCGCTCCCGGCGCGGAAAAACTGATCCTCAGCGGCACCGGAGACCCGTTCGGAAGCCCCGGTTTCCGCCATCTGCTGCGCAGCTTCGACCCCGCAGCCTTTCCACATCTTCGCACCATCCATCTGCACAGCAACGGCCAGCTCTGGGACCCGTCCATGTGGGCATCGATGCCGGGGATTCACCCGTATGTCCGTACGGCCGAGATCTCCGTCGATGCGGCGGACGCACCGACCTACGCCCTCAACCGCCGGGGCGGGAACTTCGAGCGGCTGTGCGACAACCTCGCCTTCATCGCCACCCTGCCCATCGACCTGACCCTCAGCTTCGTGGTGCAGGCCAACAACTACCGGCAGTTGCCGGCGTTTGTGGAACTGGCCCGCCGCTACGGAGCCCGGGTCTATGTCAGCCAGCTGGTCAACTGGGGCACCTTCAGCCGGCAGGAGTTCCGCCTGCGGGCGGTTCACCTCCCCGAGCATCCCGAGCACGGTGCTTTTCGCGAACGGCTGTCCGGAATCGCCCTGGAACCGGGTGTGGATGTGGGGAACCTGCACCCTCTGCTTGAAGGGGCTGACCCGACGGGCATCGCCCCCTAGAAGGCCGCGCCGCCGGATCACGTAAAAAAAGGGTTGCAATGCCGGCGGACTTCCAGTAGAGTGCGCCGCTCAGCGTTAACGTTCCAGCGGAAATATCCTCTATAAACCGGCCTGGCCGGTCTTCCCGCTGCCCCATCGATCACTGACCCCCCCTGCCATCGTTTCCTTTTTCGGATCACGCGCAGCACCTCAGGTTAGCGACGATACGTTCATGCCTAGGTGTCGTGCCCGGTCGTTTCCTTTCAGAGGCAATGTCTGCCCCTGCGGCTGCGCACCCCCAAACAATAGTCACGGTTGTTCCCTCAGAACGGACCGCCCCCGGATAGAGGAAGGCAATGCCTTGCGGGGCCCGGTATGGTTGCTGTCGGAAGAACCGAAGGAACTCTTATGTCTTTTGCAGAACTCAAGCTCAGCGAATCAATCCTCAAAGCCATCGCCGCGTGCGGCTACACCGAACCGACTCCGATCCAGGCCCGCGCCATCCCCGAAGCCCTTCTTGGCCGCGACCTGATCGCCAGCGCCCAGACGGGCACGGGCAAAACCGCCGCCTTCATGCTGCCGGCTCTGGAGCGCCTCGCCACCCTGAAGAAGGGACCCAAGGGGGCTCCCCGCATCCTGGTGCTGACCCCGACCCGCGAACTGGCCAGCCAGGT
The DNA here is from genome assembly GCA_003250235.1 of Desulfuromonadaceae bacterium. Classification (GTDB taxonomy): domain Bacteria; phylum Desulfobacterota; class Desulfuromonadia; order Desulfuromonadales; family SZUA-540; genus SZUA-540. The sequence goes on along the minus strand of QKGY01000021.1, from coordinate 5,098 downwards.
CACCGAGGCGACGCGCACCTATGGCCGCTTCCTGCGCATCCGTAGCGCCGTCATCCTGGGCGGCAGCTCCTACAGGGAGCAGTTTCAGGCCCTGTCCCAGCCCCTGGAACTCGTTGTGGCGACGCCGGGACGCCTGATCGACCACCTCGACCGGGGCACCATCTCCCTGGACCGGGTTGAAATCCTGGTCCTCGACGAAGCCGACCGCATGCTCGACATGGGCTTTCAGCAGGCGGTGGAGAAAATCACCGCGGCGACACCGGCCGAGCGCCAGACCCTGCTCTTCACCGCCACCCTCGACAAGACGATGACCCAGCTCGCCGCCCGCCTGCTGCGGGACCCGGTGCAAATCGCCCTGGCCCCTCAGGGGGCGACCGCCGTCCAGGTCGAACAGCGCCTTCACGTGGCCGATAACCTGGAGCACAAGCAGCGCATGCTGGAGCATCTGGTGGCCGACAACGCTCTCAACCAGGCCATCATCTTCTCGGCCACCAAGCGCGACGCCGACCGCCTGGCCCAGGCCCTTTCCTCGCGGGGGCACAGCGCAGCCGCCCTGCATGGCGACATGAACCAGGGCGCCCGCAACCGGACGGTGCGCAACCTGCGACAGGGCCGTCTCAAGCTGCTGGTCGCCACCGATGTGGCCGCCCGCGGCATTGACGTCTCCGGCATCAGCCACGTCATCAACTTCGACCTCCCCAAGTTCGCCGAGGACTACGTGCACCGCATCGGCCGCACCGGCCGCGCCGGCGCCACAGGAACCGCCATCTCCTTCGTCTCCGTCCATGATCTGGGTGCCCTGCAGCGCATTGAACGCTACATCGGCAAAACCCTGCCCCGCCACGTCATCCCCGGTATGGAGCCGAGCCGTTCGCTGAGTGCGCCGCCCAGAAGCCCGCGCAAACCCCGCCCAGCAGGTGTTTCCGGCAAACCCGGTGGAAAAACCGGCGGAACCGGCGGTTCGGGTCAACGCCGCACCGGCGGCAGCAAGCGTTCGCAAAGCGCTAACCCCTCCAAGGCTCCGCAGGTCATCTACCGGCACAGCCGCTAGATTTTCACCACATCTCAAAGGCCGGTCCTCCATCGTGCGGACCGGCCTTTGCCATTTATTCCCCAGTTTTTCTCCCCTTTTTTGACAATCCCTCTCCAGTCGTGATACTAATAGTTCGCATACGAAATTTTCGCTTTCAAACAACAAATCGAAAAACTCCTTTACCCGAAGAGATCACGCATGCCCCCATCCTCCAAAAAAACAGACGGATCCTCCACACGGGATGAACCGGAAAACGGTGAGATCATTTCCCTGACGCAATCGCCCAACATCCCCAAAAGCAGTTACGAGCTGCGCATTCTGCAGTCCCTGCGCCGCATCATTCGCGCGACGGAGATCCACTCGCAGAAGCTGATGCACCAGTACCAGATCACCGGGCCTCAGCTCTGGTGCCTGATCGCCCTGATCGAAAACGGCCCTCTCCCCGCCACGGTGCTGGCCCAGAAAGTCTATCTCAGCCCCAGCACCGTCGTCGGCATCGTCGATCGCCTCGAGGAAAAGGGTCTGGCCCTGCGCACCCGGGGGAGCAAAGATCGCCGTCAGGTGCAGATTGCCGCCACGGAGAAGGGGATCGCTCTGGCCGCTGCGGCTCCGTCTCCCCTGCAGGAATCCCTGGCCGAGGCGCTGAAGGAACTTCCCGAACTGGAACAGATTTCCATCACCCTGTCGCTGGAGAAGGTGGTGGATCTTATGGAAGCCCGTAAAATCGATGCGGCCCCCGTCCTTCAGACCGGGCCGATCAACACCCCCGCCAAAAATCCGCGCTGAATCTCCGGATTTCCTGATTACCGGCTTTCACTTTTTTGACAATCCCTCAAACCCGAGACCGGGAGAAATCTCCCGGCCTCGGCAAGGAATCGCGTATGACCGAAAAGATCAAAGTCGAAAATCTCTACAAGGTTTTCGGCAAAAACCCGTCCGCCGCCATCAAACTGCTGAAGAGCGGCAGCAGCAAGGAAGAGCTGCTGCGCCATCACAAGCTGGCCGTGGGCATCAACAACGTCTCCTTCGAGATCAACGAAGGAGAATTTCTCGTCGTCATGGGGCTTTCGGGCAGCGGCAAATCGACCCTGATCCGCTGCCTCAACCGTCTCATCGAACCGACCGCCGGCAAGGTGTTTATCGACGGCATCGACATCACCACGCTGTCGGAGGAAGCGCTGCGGCAAAAGCGGCTGAGCAAGTTCGGCATGGTGTTTCAGCGCTTCGCCCTCTTTCCCCATCGCACCGTCCTCAAAAACACCGAGTACGGCCTGGAAGTCCAGGGGGTCGAACCGGCCGTGCGGCGTCAGAAAGCCGAGGAGGCCCTGGACCTGGTCGGTCTCAAGGGGTGGGAGGAATCCTATCCGGCGCAGCTCAGCGGCGGCATGCAGCAGCGGGTCGGGCTGGCCAGAGCCCTGGCCCTCGATCCCGACATCCTGCTGATGGACGAAGCCTTCAGTGCCCTGGACCCGCTGATCCGCCGTGAGATGCAGGACGAGCTGCTGGCCCTGCAGGGGCGGGTCAACAAGACCATCGTCTTTATCACCCACGATCTCGATGAAGCGCTCAAGCTCGGTGACAAGATCATCATCATGCGTGACGGCGCCATCGTGCAGGCGGGGACTCCCGAAGAAATCCTCACCAATCCCGCTGACGAGTACGTCGAGAAGTTCATCGAGGATGTGGACGTCTCCAAGATTCTCACCGCCGAATCGGTCATGCACAAGGCCTCGGCGGTCACCTTTCCCAAAGACGGACCCAAGACCACCCTGCACAAGATGAAGGAAGTGGGTCTCTCCAACATCCTGGTGGTGGACAAGGACCGGCGTCTGATGGGCATCGTCTCGGCGGAAGCCGCTTCGAAGCTCTCCAGGGACAACGAAAAGAGCCTGGAGTCGATCATCGACGAGGATGTGCCTTCGGTGTTGCCGTCCGCCAGCCTGCAGGAACTCTTCGCCTTTGAAAATTTTCCCGTGGCCGTCGTGGACGAGCAGAAGCGGCTTAAGGGACTTGTCGTGCGGGGCGCCCTCCTGGCCGCCATGGCGGAACGGAGGATCAGCGGATGACTGTCACCATACCGAAATTTCCCCTGGGCAAGGGCATCGAAGCCATTATCGATTTCTTCACGGATCACTTCGCTTTCATCACCAAGGGCATCTCCAAGGTCGCCGGTGCCAGCATCGACGCCCTGGTCAACGGCATGCTCGCCGTCCCCCCCTGGCTGATGATCCTGTTTTTTGCCGGCCTGGCCCTGTGGCTGAGCGGCCGGCGCATCGCGCTCTTTACCCTCGGGGGACTACTGTTCATCTGGAACCTGGGACTCTGGGCCCCCACGGTATCGACCATCGCCCTGGTGCTGATCGCCACCCTGGTGGCCGTCACCCTCGGCGTTCCCATCGGCATCCTGGCCGCCCTCTTTCCCGGGGTGAACCGCATCACCATGCCGATCCTCGATTTCATGCAGACCATGCCGGCCTTCGTCTACCTGATCCCGGCCATCCCCTTCTTCGGTCTCGGTCCGGTCTCGGCCATTTTTTCGACGGTCATTTTTGCCATGCCGCCGGCGATCCGCCTGACCGCTCTGGGGATCAAACAGGTCCCCGAGGAGCTCATTGAGGCCGCCGACGCCTTCGGCTCGACCCGCAAGCAGAAGCTCCTCAAACTGCAGCTCCCCCTGGCGGCACCAACCATCATGGCCGGAGTCAACCAGACGATCATGCTCTCGCTCTCCATGGTGGTTATCGCCGCCATGATCGGCGCTGGCGGCCTCGGCGGCGAAGTCTGGAAGGCGATTCAGCGCCTGAAGCCGGGCATGGGATTCGAAGCCGGTCTGGGCGTGGTCATCGTCGCCATCATCCTCGACCGCATCACCCAGAAGATCACGTCACGCAAATCCGTCAACCTCTAACATGCACACAAGGAGAGACTGATGAAAAGAAAACTGTTCCGTTTAACCGCGCTCCTTCTGGTCCTGCTGGGTCTGGGCCTGTTCGGCTGCTCCAAGCAGGAGAAGGAGACCGCCCAGAAAGAAGAAGCCGCTCCGGCCAAAAAGAAGGTGGAGCTGGCCTACGTCGAATGGTCCTCCGAGGTCGCCAGCACCAACGTGGTCAAAGCGGTTCTGCAGGAGAAACTGGGCTACGAGGTCAAGATCATCCCGGTCAGCGCCGCCGCCATGTGGCAGGCGATCGGCTCGGGGGATGCCGACGGCATGGTGGCCGCCTGGCTGCCCACCACGCACGGCCATTATCTCGAAGAGCTCAAAGACAAGGTGGTTGACCTCGGCCCCAACCTCGAAGGTACCAAGATCGGCCTGGTCGTTCCCACCTATGTCACCATCGATTCAATCGATGAGCTCAATGCCAACGCCGACAAGTTCGACGGCAAGATCATCGGCATCGACCCCGGTGCAGGGCTGATGTCCAAAACCGAAACCGTGATGGCAGACTACGGGCTGGACAAGTTCAAGCTGGTGGAAGGAAGCGGCGCCACCATGACCGCCGCCCTGGCCGACGGCATCAAGAACAACCAGTGGGTGGTGGTCACCGGCTGGACCCCGCACTGGAAATTCGCCAAATGGGACCTCAAGTATCTCAAGGATCCCAAGGGGATGATCTACGGCGGCGAGGAAACCATTCACACCATCGTACGGAAGGGTCTGAAGGAAGAGATGCCGGAGGTGTATGCCGTTCTCGACAAGTTCCACTGGGGGCCCGACGACATGGCGAGCGTCATGGTCTGGAACCAGGAGGAAGGGGCCGACCCCTACGAGAATGCCAAGCGGTGGATCAACGAGAATCCCGAAAAGGTGGAGGCCTGGCTGAAATAGCCGCGCGTCTTCGCAGTGACAAACAGAAAGGGCCGTCCATCAGGGCGGCCCTTTCTGTTTGTCACAACGTTCAGATATGCAGAAATATGACGAAAGGGTGATCGAGGCTTTCCCGGCGCAGCAGGGCCGCCACGGCCTCATGACCGTCGGCGACAACCATTGCAAGGCCATACCTGCGCTCCAGGTGAATCAGGTAGCCGAGATTGCCGGAAACCCCGACGCCGAACCGGGCGATCATT
>QKGY01000220.1 GCA_003250235.1 Desulfuromonadaceae bacterium | reverse complement strand
CAACGGCGAAAGTAAAGCTTCCGTGACGATTATCAACAGTCCGCCGGAAATTGTCGACGTCTCGACCACTTCAGGACAGGCTTTGCAACGGGGCGACCTCAAGGTCAAAGCAAAAGTGGATGACCCCGACGACGATGTCGTTGAATTACACTATCAATGGCTCATCAATGGCGAACCGGACCCTCTGTCCGAAACCGACACGCTGTCCGGAAAGCGTTATCACAAAGGCGACGCCATTCAGATTGAAATCACTCCGAATGACGGCATTGAGACGGGAGAAACCTTCACCAGTGTGATCATATCCATCCCCAATGCCCTGCCGAAAATTACTTCCGAACCCTCGAGATCCTTCAATAGCGGGCATTATGCTTATCAGGTGACGGCCGAGGACCCGGATGGCGACGTCCTGAGCTATCATCTCGAAGCAGCACCGCCGGGGATGACTATCAGCAAAACAGGGTTGATTCAATGGTCGACCGGCGATGTTCCGGCCGGCACATACTCCGTCACCGTCGCTGTTGACGATCCCGAAGGCGCCAAAGCCGTCCAGAAATTTTCCATGACCCTGGAAAACCCGGAGCAATAACCGTTTAGGCTCCGGCACCCCTACTCCAAACCGCCGCCGTTAGTGACGACAAAACATTCGACGTATGCATTTAACGGCTGACAAACCTTTGGCAAACCTGTTAGCATGGCGGCCGTTTAATACTCTCAGGAGGAGGAGCCCCCATGCCCCGGATTCCCGTTGTCGATCAGGAATGCTGTATCAGCTGTGAAGTCTGTACCCAAACCTGCCCGGAAGTTTTCCGCATGAGCGGCGACCATGACCATGGCCACGATCATGCTCACGGCGAACACAAAGCCGTTGTTTACAACCCCACCGGCGCACCGGAAAGCAAGATTGAACAAGCCATGGACAACTGTCCGGCCGCCTGTATTTACTGGCAGGAGTGAACCCCACTCGACCCCTCTCGTCCCGACCGGCCGTGACCAACATCGGCAAACTTTACGCGTTTTCTTTCCTCAAGATGGCCCTCTTTCCGATGGCGGTCATCACCCTGTTCTGGAAGGACCAGATCGGCCTGTCGCTGACGGAAATCCTGCTGTTACAGGGGCTCTTCTCGTTGGCGACGCTGATCATGGAATACCCGTCGGGTTATATCAGCGACCGCCTCGGCTATCGTTTTTCTCTCAACCTTGCCTCAGTTGTCGGAATCGCCGGCTGGACGATGTATACCATCGCCGGGACCTTCGGCGAAGTCCTGCTGGCCGAAACGCTGCTCGGTGTTTCCTTCGCCTTCATCAGCGGTTCGGACAGCGCCCTGCTTTACGAAACCCTGAAACAATCCGGACGAGAAAAAGATTACGCTCATCACGACGGACGGATGACCAGCGCCGCGCAGCTGGGTGAAGCCTGCGGTGCCATTTTTGCCGGGGTCATGTATGCTGCGGCACCGCTGTTGCCGTTTTTCGTCCAGATCGGAGTCTGGGTTCTGGCTTTGCTGATCAGCCGTTCCCTGGTGGAACCACCCGCCGAGCAGGCCACTTTAACCCACTCCCATTTGACCGAAGCCCTGCACATCGGGCGGGAAGCGCTCATTGACAATCGCCATCTGCGTTATGCCATTCTGCTCACCACCATGCTCGGCCTGGCCTCATTCTTTCCGGTCTGGCTGATTCAGCCGACCATGCAGCAAAACGCTGTGCCCGTTTCCTGGTTCGGCCCGATCTGGGCGGTGGCCAATCTCACTGTGGCGCTCTTTTCCCTGCTCAGTCAACGGGCCTTCTTTTTCTTCGGGGAACGGGGGATGGGATTGATTTTATTGCTGCTGGTGGTCGGCGGTTACGCCGGATTGGGCTGGATACAACACTGGTGGGGGTTCGTCTTCTATTTTTTGTTGACCGCCATGCGCGGCCTGCAAGGGCCGCGCATGCGCCAGCATCTACAGAACGCCAGCCGCCGGGCCAATCGGGCCAGCATTCTTTCCCTCAAATCACTGATCTTCCGTCTATTTTTCGTCACCAGCGGGCCGCTGGTCGGCTACAGTGCCGACGTCCTCGGTCTGCACACGACCTTTCTGCTGTTGGGCCTGTTGTTTCTCTTGACCGTGCCGGGATTGTTGCTGCTGTTCTGGCGAACGGTTTAGCCATATTACTGCATCGGCCGCCGGAAGCGAAACGCAACCGACACCGGTCAAAAAAGGCAACGCCTGCGTCTCAGTCGCACAGCAGTATCTTTTATTTACCCAGCAGCACAGGAATTTTGATGCCTTGGATACCAATCACCGGCTTCTTCTGAAACCCTGCCGGATAGAGCAAACTCGAGTAACCAACTTTAATCGCATAAATAACTGCCGTCAAGCTGGTCCGATATCGGCTCCAGAACTTTACCGAAATCCTGTGTGACATTGATCAAGCCGGCCTTTCCGGGACCGAGCAGATTGCCGGCGGAGTCCGCGGGAGTCAGAGTAATTTCATAGCAACCCCCTGCGTGCCTACAAGGGGTCATAGGCGAGACTTTGGCCGATTCGAACGTCGCTCGTTCATCCACCACCACCTCCACGTACCGATCCGAGCTGAAGGTTCGCGTAAACTTCCCGTTACCGGCTGACTCACCTTCGACATAGAAGTGCACGGAGTAAATACCTGAAACGCGTGTATCGGTATAGTCGGCTTCATAAAGCCCCGGCCGAGTTTCTTTAAGAAGCAGTTCCTTCTCCACACTGGGTTTGAATGCGGCAAGGACGGATTCCCGTAAAACCGGATCGCCCAGCATGGCGGTTGTTTTGCGGCCGGCAGCACTGATGGGATCGACGGCCAGGGTCTGCACAGGCTTCACAGGTTCTATCTTCGCTTTCGAAAGCACGTTGCCGAGGCTTGCCCTGGGGCGCGACAAAACCGCGTGCACGCTGCCCAGAGTCAGGCCTTGAATAGGCTTGCCGTTCTCGGTAAGCCGTGCGGTTAAGCGGAGCGGATGGCCGATCCCCGGTACCGGCTGTGAGACCCGGAACTCGCTTGCCAAGCTGGCGTTGTCGGCGTTTACAAAGAGGTTATAAGAAAATTTATTCGAAAGCTTAAAGTCCGGTTGCATGTGCAACGTCCAATCCCCTTCGCTCTTCACACACTCGCCGTTTTCATTACAGTACGGCTGACGCAGGGTGATCGCCATGTAAGTGTCACCGCTGCGAGTCTTTATCCGGTTCGATGTGCCGGTGACCTGGAAGTCCACCCCGTCTTTGCTTAAGACAACCCCTTTAAGTCCATTACCCGGTTCCGGCCAGGTTATCAGCAAGGTAAAAGCCAAATCGTCCCGGCTCGTCGTAAAGGTCTCC
>QKGY01000204.1 GCA_003250235.1 Desulfuromonadaceae bacterium | reverse complement strand
ACCCTGCGCACCCTGGTGCAGCGCGGACTCTCCATCGTGTTTATCTCCCACAAACTCGGCGAAGTCATGGCTATCAGCGACCGCGTGGCGGTGCTGCGGGGCGGCAAGGTGGTTCTGCAGAGCGCCACGTCCGACACCCGCCGCGAAGTCCTGGCCGAGGCCATGGTGGGCCGCGCGATTCCGCAGCCGAAAAGAACGCCGATGGAGACGGGCCACCCTCTGCTGAGCCTCGACGAGGTCAGCGTGCTGGGCGATCGGGGCAAGGCCCTGCTCGACCAAGTGACCCTGACGCTCAAAGCCCACGAAATCCTCGGTATCGCCGGGGTCTCGGGCAACGGCCAGCTGCAACTGGCCGAACTGCTCTCCGGACTCAACCAGCCGGACAAAGGGTTCGTGGTGCTTGAAGGGGTCGGCGCCTTTCGTCCCTCTCCCCGTGTGATGGTCCGCCACGGCATTGGCCGTATCGTCGAGGACCGTAACGGCACCGGTCTGATCACGGATATGACCGTTGGCGAGAACCTCGCCTCCGAAAGCTACCGCGACCGACGATTTTCCCTGTGGGGCTGGATTCGTGCGGGAGCCCTGCGCGACTATGCCCGTGACCTGATCGCACGATTCGACGTGCGCTGCCCCGGCGTGTCGGCGCAGGTACGCAAGCTCTCGGGCGGCAACATGCAGAAGCTCATTCTGGCGCGGGTGCTGGCCCGAAATCCCCGGATCATTCTGGCGCACCAGCCGACCTGGGGGCTCGATGTGGGGGCGGCCGCCTACGTGCACAGCCAGCTGCTCGAAGCGCGGGCCCGTGGTGCCGCGGTGCTGCTGATTTCCGAGGACCTGGACGAGCTGCTGCAGCTCAGCGACCGGATACAGGTTATGTATCGTGGCCGCCTGAGCCCTTCGCTCGATCCCCAGAAGGTGAGTATGCAGGAGCTCGGGCTGCTGATGAGCGGTCAGGCGGCAAAAGCCGACCGGGCGGCCTGAGAGGAACGTCAAATTCCCCAACACGAAACGTAATCGGCTATGCGTCTTGTTCCCCGCGATAATGTGTCTGTTTCTCTGGTGATTGGCGGCCCGCTGCTGGCGGTGGCCGCCTCCATGGCGCTGTGCTCCCTGCTCATCCTCTGGTCGGGCTCGTCGGTGACGGAGGCCTACGTGCATCTGGTCAAGGGGGCTCTCGGCTCGCGCTTCGCAATCAGCGAGACCCTGGCCCGCACCACCCCCCTCATGCTCACCGGGTTGGCGGCGGCTGTCGCGTTCCGGGCCAAGCTCTGGAACATCGGCGGCGAGGGGCAGTTCTATGCGGGGGCCTGTGCCGCCACCTTTTTCGGCACCGGGATGCTCGATCTGCCCTCCTGGCTGCTGATCCCCACCCTGTGCGTCGCCGGGGCTCTGGCCGGGGGACTGCTGCTGCTTCTGCCGACCTATCTCAAGACCCTGCTCAAGGTGGACGAGGTGGTGACCACCCTGCTGCTCAATTTCATCGTCCTGCTTTTCGTCAACTATCTCGTCTTCGGTCCCTGGAAGGATCCGATGGCGCTGGGCTGGCCCCAGGCGGCGCCGATCGTCGAAAACGGACTGCTGCCCATGCTGTTGGCCAAAACCCGTCTGCATGCCGGCTTTCTTATCGCCCTGGCATCGGCTCTGGGGGCCTGGGTCCTGATGCGCTTTACGGTGTGGGGGTATGAGATCCGCGCTGTCGGCGCCAATGCCCGCGCCGCCGATTTCGCCGGTATCCCCGTGAACCGTACGGTGGTTCGCACCGCCCTGATCAGCGGAGGGCTGGCCGGACTGGCCGGGGTCTGCGAGCTGATCGGCCTCAAGGGCTACCTGACCCTCGATCTCTCCCCCGGTTTCGGCTATACCGGCATCGTCGTCGCCATGCTGGCGGGGCTCAACCCGGTGGGCGTCATTTTTTCCGCCTTTTTCGTCGCCGTGGTGTACAACGGGGCCGATGCCATGAGCCGGGCGCTGTCCGTCTCCAACTACATCGCCGATGTGATTACCGCCACATCGCTGCTGGCCGTGCTGGTGAGCATGTTGCTGACCCGCTACAAAATCAAGCTCAGGTAAGCCATGACCGATTTTTTCGATTTCGTATTGACCGCCGGATTCTGGGCCGCCACCCTGCGCATGGCGACGCCGTTGATCTTCGGTACCCTCGGCGAGCTGGTATGCGAGCGCTCCGGGGTGCTTAACCTCGGTATCGAAGGGATCATGACCGCCGGTTCGCTGGCCGGGTGGATGTGGGTCTACCAGGGGGGAACGCTGTGGGGCGGCGTGCTGTTCGCCGCCTGCGTCGGAGCCCTGTTCGGAGTGCTGCACAGCTTTTTTGCCGTCTACCTGGGCCTCTCCCAGCATGTCACGGGGCTGGGGATCACCATGTTCGCCTCGTCACTGAGCTACTTCGTGTTCCGCATGATGCTGCCCAACGTCACCACGCCGCCGAAAATAGTCCCCTTCGAGCCCATGAGTCTTCCGGGGCTGGGCCGCCTGCCGG
>QKGY01000209.1 GCA_003250235.1 Desulfuromonadaceae bacterium | reverse complement strand
CTGCAATACTATGTCAACACGGAGGGGCAAGGCAAGGCCAAGCTGGTTGGCCAGATGTTCAATAAACAGGATTACGCCTTTCTCCTGCCGGAAAACAGCGTCCTCAAGGAACGGATCGACCGCACCCTCCTTAAACTCGTGGAAAATGGCACCATGGATGAACTGGAGAAAAAATGGTTTGGAACCAGCTCAAAATGACGGCGAGCCCTAACCACAGGGGATCGGACCAGGAGTAAATCAGCATGAGTCAAGATTTGATATTTTTTATCATTGCCGGCCTGTTGGCCGCCAGCATCCTCTGCCAGTGGGGAGCGTGGCGGGTCCGTCTTCCGGCGATCATCTTCCTTCTCCTGACCGGCATCCTTGTCGGCCCGGTCCTGGGACTGCTGCATCCCGAACAACTGCTGGGCAACTTTCTCTTTCCCTTTATCTCGATCTCGGTTGCCGTCATTCTCTTTGAAGGCAGCCTGACCCTGCGGTTCAAGGAAATTTTGGGTTTCGAGGCCGTGATCCGCAACATGGTCTCCTTTGGTATGGTCGTCACCTGGCTGATCACCGCGGCCACCGCCCATTATGTGGTCGGCATGTCCTGGCAAATCGCTTTTCTCTTTGGCGCCATCACCGTGGTGACTGGGCCAACGGTGATCGCCCCCATCCTGCGCACGGTTCGTCCGACCGCCAATGTGGCCAATATCCTCCGCTGGGAGGGGATCGTCATCGACCCCATCGGCGCCTCCCTCTCGGTTCTGGTGTATGAATACATCCTCACCGCATCCGCCGGATCGCCGTGGGGCCATACCCTGCTCTTTTTCTTTCGTCTGCTCATTGTCGGCACCAGCATCGGCATCGGGAGCGGCTATTTTCTCGGCTCCGCGCTCCGCTCCAACTGGATCCCGGATTTCCTGCGTAATATCGCTACCCTCTCCGTGGTGCTGGTCTCCTTCATCATCGCCAATGGCCTCCAACACGAGTCCGGCCTGGTGACGGTAACGGTCATGGGTATCTGGCTGGCCAACATGAAGGATGTGGATGTCCAGGGGATCATCGACTTCAAGGAGAGTATCAGTCTGCTGTTGATCTCGCTCCTGTTCATCACTCTGGCGGCACAAATTGATCTCCAGGCCCTCATTGACCTGGGCTGGCGGGCCCTGGTCCTCTTTCTCGCGATTCAGTTTCTTGCCCGCCCCTTGAATATCGTCATCTCGGCCACGGGTTCCAAGCTCTCCTGGCCGGAACGCCACTTTCTGGCCTGGATCGCGCCGCGCGGCATTATTGCCGCCGCCATCTCCGCTCTTTTTGCGGTGCAGCTCGAAAAGGCGGGGTATGTCGATGCCAAACTACTCAGTCCCCTGACTTTCTTTGTTATCATCGCCACCGTGCTCCTCCAGAGCACCACTGCCAGTTTTCTGGCCCGATGGCTCAAAGTGGTTGAGCCCGAACCCAAGGGGTTCCTCATTGTTGGCGCCAACAATGTCGCCCGCGCCCTTGCACGGGCCCTGACCCATAACGGCGTACAGGCCCTTCTCTCGGATACGGTCCGTGGCAACGTGACCAAAGCCAAGATCGATGGTCTGACCTGTTATTTCGGCAACCCCTTTTCCGAACATGCCGATCAATTCCTGCCATTGACGGGTATTGGCCGGGTTTTGGCGCTTTCCTCCCATGAGACCATCAATGTGGCCGCAGCCATGCATTATCGTAACGAACTGGGGATGGATAAAGTGTATGTTATCCAGTCAAAGCTGCGCGAACGGGTTTCCAATCGCATGCGTCTGCCGATTCAACGTCTTTCGCGAACCCTGTTTGGCCGCGAGGTCACCCATTCCTTTTTGTCCTGGATTCTGGCCCACGGGGGAACGATCCACACCACCAAGCTGACCAACCACTTCGGCTTTGCCCAGTTTATCAAGCGCCACGGGTATCGAGCCGTGCCGCTCTTTGCCATTGCCCCCAAACATGTTGTCCATGTTTTCTGCGAGGAACTGCGGATCGATCCCAAACCCGGTTGGTTGATCATTTACCTGCGCCAGCCTGATCGGCGGAAAAAGCCCCGAAAACGGCCACCCAAACCGATAACGCCTGCGCCGCTCTGCGATCCCGCAAATCGAGTTCATCCCTGTCCGCCCGACGAGTTATTCTGATGTGACGTAAAAAGGTTGAAAAGAGACGATGGTTGGTGGTTCAATACCGTTTCGGTTCGGGGCCACCGGCACGGAAACGGGGTGATGCTGCAGCAAATCGCAGGCCCCATTGCGAAGGCCGCTGATTTGATTTATCTACAGCAACATTTTTGCAGCTTGGACACGCCGTATAACAAACGTTCAAGGGCTTAAGGAGGTAACACATGGATATGAAAGGCATGCGCACCCAGGCGCGGGAACAACTCAAAGGATTCTGTCGGGTGTGCCCGGTCTGTGACGGCCGCGCCTGTGCCGGCGAAGTGCCGGGTATGGGTGGTGTGGGCACCGGCTCCGCCTTTAAGGCCAATATGGATGCACTGGCGGCCGTTCG
>QKGY01000055.1 GCA_003250235.1 Desulfuromonadaceae bacterium | reverse complement strand
GGCAGTCAAAATCCGCATTGACGTGGGTCGTAATGACGTCCATAAGACCTAGTGTCTGTCTCCCTGCCCAGATAAATGGTGGGTACGGTCAATTACCGCGGTTCAGACTTTCAGGCTGCCGATCAGTTCGTGGATATCCTCGATCCCTTCTTCGACACAGAAGGCCTCAATGCCGTCGATGATGGTGATCATCGCGGCAGGGTCCACAAAGTTGGCCGTGCCGACCTGAACCGCCGTTGCACCGACGATCAGAAACTCCAGAGCATCGACGGGACGCACGATTCCCCCGACCCCGATGACGGGGACTTTGACAGCTTGAACCACCTGATGAACCATGCGAACGGCAATGGGACGGATCGCCGGTCCGGAAAGACCACCGGTCTTGTTAGCCAGCCGGGGACGCCGGGTCTTGACGTCAACGGCCATCCCGGTCAGGGTATTGATACAGCAGATTGCATCGGCACCGGCCTCTTCAACCGCTCTCGCCGTAACCGAAATGTCCGTGACGTTGGGAGTCAGTTTGACAATCAGGGGTTTGGTGAGGTTTTTGCGAACCAGGCTCACCACTTCGGAGGCGGCCTTGGGATCGGTGCCGAAAACGATCCCGCCTTGCTTGACGTTGGGGCAGGAGATATTCAGCTCCACTCCGGCCACTTCGGGGATGTCGGAGAGCCTTTTGGCAACCTCCCCGTATTCCTCGAGGGTGTTTCCGAAAAAGTTCACGATGACAGGGGTGTTGATCTCGCGCAGAAACGGCAGTTTGTGGGCGATAAAGGCATCGACCCCGACGTTCTGCAGCCCAATCGCATTGAGCATGCCGCTGATGGTTTCGGCGATCCTGGGGGTCGGGTTGCCGGCCTTGGGTTTCAGGGAAAGGCCTTTGGTGACGATAGCCCCGATACGCTCGAGATCAAGAAAGGGGGCGTACTCCTCACCATACCCGAAGGTGCCCGAAGCCGGCATCACGGGATTTTTCAGCTTGATGCCCGCAATTTCCACCGCGAGATTGGGACGTTTGTTCTGGGCTTTCTTCTCGTTCGTCTTTTTGCTCATATCTTGCACCCCTCGCAGAATCCGGGTTCCTGTCCCAGTTTTTTCCAGTCCAGTTGTTCCGCCCTGAATACGGGCCCTTCTTTGCAGGAGCACAGATACCTCGGCGTGCTCTCGCTATGTCCGGCCCCCTTGACGACACAGCCAAGACAGGCCCCTACCCCGCAGGCCATAAGCGCTTCCAGAGAAACCTGCAGGGAGACCCCCCGTTCTTCGCAGATCGCCTGCACCGCCTCGATCATCGGCATGGGCCCGCAGGCATAGACGGAAGCGTTCGGAAACTTGTCCAGCTTCCTCTTCAGGACCTGCGTAACAAGACCTTCCTCTCCGAGGCTGCCATCATCGGTTGAAACGTAGGTTTCCACGCCGAGCCGCTCGAACTCGGTGACGGCTAGAATGTCGTCACGGGTGCGCCCCCCCATCAGCAGGCGAACAGAGCTTTTGTGCGTCAGCTCATTGGCGAGCATATACAAGGGCACCAGGCCGATACCGCCGCCGACCAGGATCTTTTCCTCGGCCGGGTTGCCCAGATCGAATCCCCTTCCCAGAGGCCCGAGGACCTCGACCTGATTGCCCACCTGAAGACGGCTCATGATATCCGTTCCGCGGCCGACCACTTTGTAGAGAATCTCGACGAACTCCTTCGGAGGCTGTCCTTCACAATCGGCCGGCATAAACCCGGTACGGAAGATCCCGAAAGGGCGCCTAAGTAAAGGGGGAAGCGACAGCTGAACCCGGAACATGAGAAACTGGCCGGGCTTGGCTTTCTCCCCGAAACCCGGTGTCAGGATGCGCATGCGAAAATACCCCGGGGAAATTTCCTGATTGGACAAGATGACCGTTTTGTAATTTTTCATCCGCAGACTCTCTCCTCTATTGGCCGGAGGGTTCCCCTCCCTGAAAGGCACTGCCCCATACGGCAGCATCCATCGCCATCACCAGGGCCTCTTCGCCATCGGCATAGTAGCCACGGCGTCTGTCGATCTCATGGAAACCGAATTTACGATACAGCGCGATTGCCTCGATGTTCCCTGAACGCACTTCGAGAAAGGCTTCTTCCATTCCGGACTGGCATCCCCGGGTCAGAACATGGTTCAAAAGTGTCGAAGCGACCCCTTTTCGACGAAAATCGGGATCCGTAGCCACATCAAGAATGCTTAGTTCCCCGCAAACGAGCATTGAGCATAAGAATCCGGCAAGCTTATCCCCGAAAAACAGCAGATCAATGTGGCTCAGCGGGTTTTGCAATTCAGCCCGAAAAGCCTCTGCCAACCACGGATGAGAATGGCATGAGCGCTCTATCCGCAGGACCTCGTCCAGGTCATCGGCGACCATATCTCTGATCAGGCAGGAGTTCATCAAAATCGGCAAAGAATCGGACGGTTCCCCATCCTTCAGGCACGTTTTTATCTGCGGACCGGGTCACTGAAATTTGCAGTGACATCCCTTTGAAATCGGTTAAAAT
>QKGY01000083.1 GCA_003250235.1 Desulfuromonadaceae bacterium | reverse complement strand
CTTGTCGATGTAGCCGCGGAAGTCGGTCTCCTTGTCGCCGGGCAGGGTGAGATAGCCGGGCAGCAGGTTGGAGAGGAGCCCCAGGTCGGTGAGTCCCTGGATGTTGGAGTGCCCGCGCAGAGCGTTCACCCCGCCTCCGGCCATCCCCACGTTGCCCAGCAGCAGCTGCACCATGGCGGCAGTGCGGATCATCTGCGAGCCCACCGAGTGCTGCGTCCAGCCCAGGGCGTACATGAAGGTCAGGGTGCGGTCGGGCACCGAGGTGGTGGCGATATGCTCGCAGACATTGATGAAGGTGTCTTTGGGGGTGCCGCAGATGTTGCTCACCGCCTCCGGCGTGTAGCGGGCATAGTGTTTTTTCAGCAGCTGAAGCACGCAGCGGGGGTGCTGCAGGGTCTCGTCGATCCGGGCATAGCCGTCGGGACCAATCTCGTACGCCCAGCTCGACCGGTCGTATTTGCGCGCCGCTTCGTCGTATCCCGAGAAAATCCCCTCGTCGAACTGGTAGCCTTCGCCGACGATGAAGGCGGCGTTGGTGTAGGCCTTGACGTATTCGTGCTGAATCCTGTCGTTCGAGAGGAGATAGTTGATCACCCCTCCGAGAAAAGCGATATCGGTGCCGGTGCGCAGCGGCGCATAGAGATCCGCCACGGAGGCCGAGCGGGTGAAGCGGGGATCGACCACGATGAAGGTGGCCTGGTTATGGGCCTTGGCCTCGGTCACCCACTTGAATCCGCAGGGGTGAGCCTCGGCGGCGTTGCCGCCCATGACGACGATAACATTGGCGTTTTTGATGTCTACCCAGTGGTTGGTCATTGCGCCGCGGCCGAAGGTGGGGGCCAAACTGGCCACCGTGGGTCCGTGTCAGACCCGGGCCTGGTTGTCGAAGGCCAGGATGCCGAGGTTGCGGATGACCTTGTGGGTGAGGTGGCCCGATTCGTTGCTCGACGCCGAGGCCGCCAGAAAGCCGACACTCAGCCAGCGGTTGACCGTGGCCCCGGCGGCATTGGTGGTGACAAAGTTTCGATCCCGGTCGTCTTTCATCAGCCGGGCGACCTTGGCAAAGGCGTCGTCCCAAGAGATGCGCGTCCACTCGTTGGAGCCTGGCGCCCGATATTCCGGGTATTTGAGCCGGTTGGGGCTGTGAATGAAATCGATCAGCCCCGCTCCCTTCGGGCACAGGGTGCCACGGTTCACCGGATGGTCCGGATCTCCCTCGATGTGGAAAATGGACAGCTCGGTGTTTTTCGCGCCGTCCCCCAGGCTGTGCATGATCAGGCCGCAGCTGACCGAGCAGTAGGGGCAGGTGTTGCGGGTTTCGGTGCTGCGGGTCAGCTTGAACGCGCGTACCTCCGCCAGGGCCTCGGTGGGCGAAAAGCCCAGGGCTACAATGCTCGATCCGCCGAGACCCCCGGCACAAACTTTGAAAAACTGTCTTCGGTTTACTTGCATGT
Source organism: Desulfuromonadaceae bacterium (assembly GCA_003250235.1). Lineage (GTDB taxonomy): Bacteria > Desulfobacterota > Desulfuromonadia > Desulfuromonadales > SZUA-540 > SZUA-540. The sequence continues at coordinate 1,063 of QKGY01000083.1, read as the reverse complement.
CTTCGCCTCCTTGCTCAGGATGAAGGACGCGGGGTGTTAGAGTCGATTTCGAGGAGGCGGAGGGAGGCGGTCAACTTCCAAACCCTTGGGGTCCGTTCACGCTGCCTGTTGGGGTTGCTCAGTCCTGACTGCAAAGACCGTCGGTGCGCTGTGAAGTGGTTGCGGGAAAAGCAGAGCCAATCGGTAAATTTAGGATACCCACATTCGCCTTACTGTCAAACCGGGGCGATTTTACGATGAAATTTTTGCGCGATCTCTGGCCGTCCGTCATCAATCGGTTGACGGACGACAAGCGTCGGCGGTACATTGAGCGGGCTTTTTTCGAGGCTCCGGCAGCAGGGTCCCGGGGCGCTCACCCAACGTGCCGCCTATGAGATAAGCTCCCATGTTCGAGCCCCAGAATCTCACCCTTTTCGTTCTCTCCGGGCTGCTGCTCAATATGGCCCCCGGTCCCGACTCCCTGTTCATCATGACGCGAAGCGCCCGGCAGGGGTGGCGCGCCGGGTCCGTCGCCGCGCTCGGTATCGGTGCGGGCGTGTTCGTGCATATCTTCGCCGCGGCGTTCGGCCTGTCGGCCGTCCTCGTGGCTTCGGCAACGGCCTTCTCGGCGGTGAAGCTTCTCGGCGCCGTTTATCTCGTGTATCTGGGGTTCACGCTTCTGAAAGGCCGATCAGGCGGCGAGACGGCACCCTCAGCGCCGAAGGATTTTCTGTCGTATCGCAAGACCTTCCTGCAGGGGTTTATGACGAATGTCCTGAATCCGAAGGTGGCCCTGTTTTTTCTCGCTTTCGTGCCCCAGTTCATCCCCGCCGGAACGGCCCATAAAAACCTCGCCTTTCTGTTTTTCGGCTGCGTCTTCAACGTCAACTCGCTGTTGTGGAGCCACGTTCTCGTCCTGTCGACCGCCTTCGCCAGCGATCGCCTGAAAGGATACGCCGGACTGACCCGGTGGGTGAACCGGACGGTCGGTGGGCTCTTCCTTTTCCTCGGCATCAGGCTGGCGCTCGCCAAGCGGCCCTGATTCCTCTCGGAATTTCGACAAATAGCCCCTCTGGTTTCTGCG
>QKGY01000388.1 GCA_003250235.1 Desulfuromonadaceae bacterium | reverse complement strand
GTTCAAAGGGCTCTCTGCCGAGGCCCTCTCTGCCGCCTGCAGCTTTCCCTGGCCGGGCAATATCCGCCAGTTGCGCAACGTGATCGAGGCTTCCATGGCCGTCGAAACGGGCGAGGTGATTCAGCTGGATACCCTGTCGCAGTTTATTGCCATCGATAAAACCGGGGTCGAAACCTCCGAAACTGGCAGTGAAGGGGATTACTCATCGGCCCTGGCTCAGTTCGAAACCAGCTACCTCAAAAGCCTGTTGCAGAAAACCGGGGGCAACATCGAAGCGGCCGCGAAGGAAGCGGGCATGAACATGGCTACCATCTACCGGAAACTCAAAAAATACGACATCAGCCGCGACGACCTGGGCTGATCCCCCGTTGCAGACCTGCAAAGTAGCACAAGGGGCTTTGCAGATCTGCAAATGCGCTTCTCACCGCCCAAAAGCACACAACCTACTGAAATCTTTAGGTTACACTCAACATTATCAATTCCAACGCGTGTAAACCGCGCGTTTCTCGCCCAAAAGGCCTCCTTTCTTTTGCATTTCTGCAAAACACCTCCCGATCCGGCAAAATCCCACAAATGCGCCAACTATTTGTTTTTCATCAATAAAGCATGTCCACACGACTACAAAACCTTTTGGTATACCCCTTGCTTAAGCCATTAGTCAGTTGTTCCTTCAAGGTGCGTGGCGAGGATTCGAATTGTTGAGGGACAAAGCGACTCTTCCCCGCACCCCGCTCTTATCTGCAAGAGGTGGCCATTCGTGGGCCTCTCTACAGGCTGATCCGAAACAGGAGGTTTCCCGATGGCTCAGAGAACTGCTGCTTCCGTAATACCCATGACCCAATCCGCCGTCAACGCCGCGCCGTTAGGTATGCTCGGGCTGGGGTTGACCGCCGTTCTCTTTGGCCTTCATTACACGGGCCTGCTTTCAATCGACAGCCGAATCCTCGGCGCCTGCATGTTTTACGGCGGGGCCGGCCAGATCCTGGTTGGACTCCAGGAATGGCGTCGCCAGCACCTGTTCTGCGCCATGACCTGCACCGCTTACGGGTTGTTCTGGATATCCCTCATCGCCTTGATCGTTCTTCCCGAAAGCAGCCTGGGGGCGGCTCCCCAGGTTTCTGCGCTTGTTTCCTATCTGGTCATGTGGGGCCTCTTCACCCTGATTCTTTTTGTAAACAGTGAGAACATCCCCCGGCTTTTCAAAGCGGTTTTGGCCGCCCTGGGTGGCATGATTCTCACCCTGGCCGTCGGATTCGCCTTCGAAAGCCCTCTCTGTGACACCCTCGCCGGTTTCTTCGGGATCCTCGCCGGCATTCTGGCCCTCTACGAGTCCCTGGCTATTCCGCTGCGAAAACTGTTTGGAAAAGCGTAATCCGCAAGACCCATTCCTCTATAGAGACAGCTCTCCGGGTGGCACCCTTGATTCATCCGCCCTTTGTTTTGCCAGATTGAGGCCACTAAGCTTTTTCTTGACAACGTTTAAAACACCGGATAATTTTAAAACGTCATTATAAAGTTAAAAAGAGAGCCGAATAATTCCAGGGCCGGAACGTAAATAACGACGGCACACCACACAGGCTCCCCTGAAGGAGACCCCCTTGAATGCTCGATTGAGTCAACACCTGACCCTGCTCGGCCTGTGCTCCATGATTTTTTACGGGTTCATGCTGGGAACCGGAAAGCTCTCCATCGAGGTCATGCCGCACTTCGTTATTTCCGCGGTGATCTTCCTGACCTCCGCACGGATGATGAAAAAAAGGGTCCGAACCCAGGAGGAACTCGACAAAGAGGAAGAGAAGAGAAAAAAAAGGGCCGAAGTGGACTGGGACTGGTTCAGCACCCTGCTCAACTGGACCATGGCCCTGGTTGTTGTCGGCGCCCTGGCCATCTTCCTGATGAAGCCTTTGGGTGTTTCTTTTATGGAGGCGCTGCAGAATACGGTCCCGCATGCGCACTATGTAGAGACGACGGTTCCCTGATATATCCCCAGGTTTTTACCCAGGACCGTCCTTCGGGGCGGTCTTTTTTGTTTGCAAACTTATTTTCGTCGGCTCGCAAGAGCCATCTCCTCGCCGGAATCAAAAAAACCCGCCGCCTCACCACATCGAGGGTTTTCCCCCTATGAAACATGCAAAACACCCTTACCTCCTGCTTACCCTCTCTTCGCTGCTGTGGTCCGGAAATTTTCTGATTGGGCGGGCGGTAAACGGCCAGATCCCGCCTGTCGCCCTGGCTTTCTGGCGATGGACCGGAGCCGCACTTATTGTCCTGCTTCCCGCATTGCCACACCTGCGTAAGGACTGGCCGCGACTTAAAGGACATTGGCCCATGCTGATTCTGCTCTCGGCCATTGGCATTGCGGCATTCAACACCCTGGTCTATACCGGTCTTCAATGGACCCAGGCCATCAACGCTTTTCTGCTGCAGTCGACGATGCCCGTTCTCATCGTCGCGATGTCTTTTGTCCTGTTCAGGGAAACGATTCATCCCCGGCAGATGATCGCCATCGCCGTCTCCCTGGCCGGCGCCGT
>QKGY01000309.1 GCA_003250235.1 Desulfuromonadaceae bacterium | reverse complement strand
GCCCGCCATGGCCATGTACAGATAGGCGGAGAAAAACTCGTTTTTCATCTGTTCGTTGAGCGCATCCTGTAACTTCTGACTGAGCATGGATTCCTCCTTGGTTAACGGCCTCCTGGTGGCCATTTCATGGTCTTAATTCTAACCTTGATTGTCTCAATTGTCCAGCTCCCGGGAAGCTCACCCCGACATTGCAATCCCCTGATAACTGGGCTATTCTGACCGCATTTCATTGTAGCAGAAAACCGTCCTATTTCATGGGGGGAAACCTTTGATTATAAAATCAGCTATCTTTGTCAAAAGTGCCACACGCCCTGAAAATTATCCTGAAGAGGATAAACCGGAAGTGGCATTTGCCGGACGAAGCAATGTGGGGAAAAGTTCTCTGATCAACGTGCTGGTCAACCGCAAGGCTCTGGTCCGTACGTCGTCCACTCCGGGGCGAACCCAGTTGCTCAATTTTTTTGATATCAACGGCGACTTCTCGCTGGTCGATCTGCCGGGTTACGGTTTTGCCAAGGTCCCCCTGTCGGTCAAAAAGGAATGGGGCCCGATGGTGCGTACCTTCCTGGAAACCAGGCATTCTCTGCGGGCGGTGGTGGTGTTGTTCGACATCCGCCGCATTCCCCGGGAAGAAGATATCCAGCTGCTCGACTGGCTCGAGGAATATCAGATCCCGACGATTCCCGTTCTGACCAAAACCGACAAGGTTTCGCGGGGGCAGAGGGAAAAACAGATCAAGCCGATTCTGGAGGCGACCGGTTTGCCGAGGGACGCCTTCAGCCTCTTCTCCGCCCCGACCCGCGAAGGTAAGGATGAAATCTGGGCCCGCATCGAGGAGGCCCTGGCGCAGGATGAAGAGCCGGGAGACGACGGGCACGAACCCCGATGACGTGTGCACCCGTCGCGGGGTATCCCTCTGGCTGTGCAGATTTTTCCCACCTGTCACCAAATTGCACGGCCGAAAGCGGGGCGGGCCGAACCGATGAGCTGTTTTTCGCCCCTTCCCTGTCTGGCACCGCTCGTGCATGCCGGTGGGAAGTTCGCTCCTGAACCAAGGAGCCCTATACCATCGAGGGGAGAATATCATGTCGTCATCGGAAAAGCCGTTTCGCCTTCGCAACTTTATTTCTTTGCTGATCACCTTCAGCGGTCTGGTCATGATCGTTTCGGGGCTGGTCCTGTATGTCGTTCCCGAAGGGCGTGTTGCGTACTGGACCAACTGGAAGCTGTTCGGGCTGACCAAAACGGCTTGGGGAAGCGTCCATACCAACCTGAGTTTCGTCTTTTTCATCGCCCTGTTTTTCCATCTCTATTACAACTGGCGGGTTTTGAAGGCCTATCTCAAGGACCGGGTGCGCCAGAGTTTCACGCTGCGCCGCGAGCTGGCCGTCGTCCTGATTCTGGGGAGTGTTGTCGTCGCCGGCAGCATCGCCGAACTGCCGCCCTTCTCCCAGGTGATGGACCTGGGGGCCTCCGCCAAAAAGGCCTGGTATGCCGGCGAGGATGTCTTGCCCCCCTTTCCCCATGCCGAGCTCATGTCTCTGAAAGAACTGGCCAAAAAGGTCGATCTCAATCTGGCCGGCATGATGACGGTGCTGAAGGAAAAGGGATATGCGGCAGACTCCGATGAGGCGACCCTGAAGGATCTTGCCGAGCGCTATGGCGTGTCGCCGATGATCATGTTCGAATCCATCATGGCCGATGACCGGGTGTATCGTTAGAAATGCACATACGGCCATGGTGAGACACGAGAGGCTATGAACGCATTTTCCTCCCGACTCAAACAGCTGCTTTTGCTGGCCCTGGTTCTCAACGCCCTGGTGCTGGGATTGCAGGTCTATGCGTCATTGCGCACGGTGAGCGTCTCCCGTGACAGCCTGCTGGAACTCGGCGATACGTTGCTGCGCTCCTTCTCCGGAGGACATCGCTATTTCATGCGGCGCATGACCTTTTCCGCCGAGGACGCCGAGCGGTATTTCAAGGATTTCTTCCAGGCGACGACCGTCAAGAACTTCGTTCTTTATGACGGACAGGGCCAGGTCCTTCAATCCCTCCACCCCGGCGAAGCGCCGGAGGATCGTCCCGTGGTGAACAGCCGCACGGTGCGGGAAACGGGGGACGAGGTGGTGTTTTACGAGCCCTATCAGGCGCCGCGCATGGGGATGATGGCCGGCCGGTCCGCGCCCTCCATGTACATGGCGTTGACTCTCGACAAGGGGGCGCTCAACGACCTGAAGCGAAAAACCTGGTTGTATGTCGGCATCGTCCTGGTGGTTCAGGCCCTTCTGGTACTGGTCTATCTTCATCTTCTGCGCTTCATTCGCCATCACCTGCAAACCCAGGAAAAGCTTGATGCCGCGGAGCGGCATGCCGAGCTGGGGCGGTTTTCCGGAGTGCTGGCGCACGAGATCAAAAACCCCCTCAGTGCGCTTCGCGGCCTGCTGCATTTTGCTCTTCAGAAAGAACAGGACGACTCGCTTCGCGAGGTGCAGGAAAAATCGTTGGAGGAGGTGGATCGTCTCAACCGCATTGCCGACGATTTCCTCAGCTATGGCAAAGAAACCGCGCTGGAACGTTCCGAGGTGGATCTCCTCTCTCTGCTGCAGCGGGCTCAGTCCCTGGTCCACTACGAGCTGGACAGCAAGGGGCAGCAGTGTGCCGTTAGCGGCGAGTCCTTTATCGTCTCTGCCGACCGGGACAAGATGTTGCAGGTGTTCGTCAACCTGCTGCTCAACGCGGCTCAGGGTACTCCGGACGGTGGCCGCATCGACCTGGTTCTTGATGCCCGAAGGCGCCGGCTGGTGATGAGCAATCCCGTTGCCGAGCCGGTCACGGCTACCGCCGAGCAGCTCTTTGCGCCCTTTTACAGCACCCGCGGCCGCGGGTCGGGGCTGGGCTTGGCGATTGCCCGCAAGATCCTCGAACTGCACGAATTTTCTCTCGTCCTCGAGGCGACGTCTCCCTTCACCCTGATTCTCGGATTCGACCATGAGTCTCGCTGAGCCTAAAATCCTGATCGTCGACGACGAAGCCAACCATCGGCTGATGCTGCGCCTGCACCTGAATGACGCGGGCTACAGGACCGCGGAAGCGGAAAACGGCCAGGTCGCTCTGGAGGCTCTGGCGCGGGAGAATTTCGACGTTATCCTGCTGGACCTCAAAATGGCGGTGATGGACGGATACACTTTTCTGGCCCGCCTTCGCCAGCTCGGAAACGGGATCCCGGTGGTGGTCATCACGGCGTTTTCCACGGTTCGTACCGCCGTCGAGGCGATGAAGCTCGGTGCAACGGAATTTTTGACCAAACCGGTTGATCCCACGGAGCTTCTCGGTGTGGTTCGGGATCTGCTCCAAAAACCACGGGTTGTCGCTGTTGCCGAGGCCGTCTCCTCATACCGTTTCGACGGGGTCTGCACGGCGGATGGACTGGGCCGCATCCTCAGCCTGCTGGAAATGGTGGCCCCCACCGATGCTTCGGTACTGATCCTCGGGGAATCGGGAACCGGCAAAGAACTGGTGGCCCGATCCATCCATCTCAATTCCCCTCGCAGCGCCGGGCCGTTTCTCGCCGTTAACTGCGCGGCCCTGAACGAAAACCTGGTGGAGAGCGAGCTGTTTGGCCATGAGAAGGGGGCGTTTACCGGGGCCGTTGCCGCCAGGTCGGGGCGTTTCGAGGAGGCCGACGGGGGGACCCTGTTTCTGGATGAGATCGGCGAGATGCCCCTGGCCGTTCAGGCCAAGCTGCTTCGAGCCCTCCAGGATAAAACCTTCACCCGAGTCGGTGGTGTAAAAACCCTGAAAAGCGATGTCCGCATCCTGGCCGCCACCAACCGGGACCTGTCGGGCATGGTGGCGCAAGGGACCTTTCGCGAAGACCTTTTCTTCCGGCTCAACGTATTTCCGGTGGAGCTTCCGCCGTTGCGGGAACGCCGGGAGGAGATCCCCCTGCTGGTGAAACATTTTGTGGAGACCTATGCCGGCCGCTTCAATAAGGTGATCAAGGGATGGAGCGACGGCTATATGCGGCGGCTTCAGGGGTATGGGTTCCCCGGCAATATCCGCGAACTGGAGAATCTTGTGGAGCGCAGCGTCATTCTGGCGCGGAGCGAGCGTCTGGATGAGGGGTCCCTGCCGACTCTTCCCGCAGGAGGGGAGGGCGCCCCATCAGGGAGCGGCGGTGTGGACCTGAGGGAGAACGAACGGCTTCTTATTGTGCAGGCTCTGGACAAAGCCGGGGGCAACAAGACCCAGGCTGCCCGCCTTTTGGGGATTTCACGCCGGGCCCTCTATTACAAGCTCAAAGAGTATTCTCTGGACGAATAACACGAAAAAGCCCCGGGCAATCTGCCCGGGGCCTTGAATCCCTTAATTCCCCTGGACGAAGGGGCCACGGACCATGCCCCAGGGGTTGACGTGCAGGATGAAGGCGTTGCCGGCGGCATCGGTTACCGTCGTGGCATACATGGTGCCGCGAGGCCGTTCCACGGCTTCGATCTCGCCAAGGCTGTAGCCTTTGAAATGAGCGGTCACATAGGTGTTGAGGGCTGCGGTCGCCTGCTCGCGGGTGACCTGCTCGCCAGCGGACTGCCCGGCGCCCATCATGCCCCGTCCTCCTCCGCAGCAGCAGTTCCCCATGCCCTGTCCCATGCCTTGTCCCATCCCAGGGCCTTTGCCCATGGGCATCCCGGTTCCGGGGCCGGTGCCTGCCAGAGAGACGGCGGCGAGGGCCAGTATAAAAGTGGTTGCGGCAAGAGCTGTCTTGATGTGTTTCATGATTGGTTTCTCCTTGTAAGGGTTCGGGTGTCGATCTTCTGTGTTTTTCATATTGCAGAGACGGTGCCAAAATAATTATAGTAATAATTACAACATGTTGTGATTTTGAGGGGTTTTTGAAGGACAGGAGTTGCACGTGCAGGAAGGTTACACCCGGGAAAAGATTGCACACCGGGATGATACCTCTATTTCATTGACAGTTTTTCGACCCCTTTGCTACAACTCAATGGTATCGAGTGTCTGTTGCCCGGGGAGCGGGAATTTCCCCTTGGCCGTTGGCAGAGTCCATGATGGAGGGAATGCATGAGGAAGGAATGGGAGGATTTTCGGGTCGCCGGAGCGTTTCTAACCATCTTTCCGGTTGCCCGCGGCCTGACCATGGAGCCTGAGCGCCTTGGGCGCAGCATGGCGTTTTTCCCTGCCGTCGGGATCACGCTGGGCTTGGGACTTGTGGTCATGAACTGGCTGTTGTCGGCGCTGATTCCCCGCGCCGTGCTCGACTGCCTGCTTGTGCTCACCATGATCGCCGTCACGGGGGGACTGCATCTCGACGGCATTGCCGATCTGATTGACGGCTTGGTCGGAGGCAAGGACCGTGAAGGGGTCCTTCGCATTATGAAGGAGAGCCGGGTCGGGGCCATGGGGGTCGTCGGGCTGGTCATGGTCGTGCTGCTCAAGTATCTGTGCCTGTATCATGTCCCCCTTGAGATGAAGAGTGCGGCCCTGATTTTCATGCCGGGGGCGGGGCGGTGGATCCAGGTGGTTCTGGCTTCCTACTGCCGTTATATCCGTTCCGGGAGCCGCTCTGGCAGTGCCTTTGCCGAATACGCCGGGGAGCGGGAGGCTCTTATCGCTACCGCCACCCTGATTGTCACGGCTTTTGTCCTGTTCAAGATGACGGGGATTTTCCTGATTTTCCTTCTCGGGCTGGCGGCCATGTCGCTGATCCGCTACTTCCAGGCGCGTCTCGGGGGTGTCACCGGCGATGTGCTCGGTGCCGGCACCGAGGTGATCGAAGTCTTGACGTTGCTGTTGGTTCTGGCTCTGTATTGAGCGGCACCGGCTTTACCCTTTTCGGGAGTATGGCATGAATCCTACCCGCATTTATCTTGTTCGCCATGGCCAGGTTCTGGGCCATGAACAGAAACGCTACAACGGGCAAAGCGAGGTCGCTCTGACTGAAAAAGGCCGAGCGCAATACGGAGTCCTGGAGATGCGCCTGCGCGGTCGGGACATTAAGGCTGTTTACAGCAGCGACCTGGGCCGTTGCGTCGAGGGGGCGCAGATCCTTGCCCGTCCCTATGGCCTGCAGCCTCTGCTGAAACCGGCCCTGCGGGAGCTGAACATGGGGGAGTGGGAGGGGAAAACCTGGCAGGAACTGCAGGAGAGCTACCCCAAACAGTGGCAGGACCGTCTGGACGATCTGGTGCATTACCGGGTCCCCGGAGGTGAGAACCTTCTGGATATGGCCGAGCGGGTTCGGCCGGCGGTGCGCGACATCATCACTTCCCATCCCGGCGAAGAGGTGGTTGTGGTGGGGCATGGCGGACTGAATCGCCTGATCCTTCTCGATGCCATCGGTGCTCCCCTGGACAGAATGTTCCGCATCTCCCAGGATTTCGGATGCCTGAACATCATCGATTACTATCCGGACGGTCTTGCAATTGTCACCCTGATGAATGGCTGAGGTTCTCGGCTCGGCGGCACGGTTGCCAGCTCAGGGCCCGCTGTTATGATTGTTGGAATCCGACCGTCCGGATGGACGGCGGTGAAAGGGTTGTTTATGAAGAAAGTCTATGTCATCGGGGCTGGCGTCGAAGGGCAAGAGGGGTTCAGCGGCCGCGCTCTGGATATCATCTCCCAGGCCGACACGCTTTTCGGCAGCGAGCGTCTTCTGGAACTGTTTCCGGATTTTGCCGGGGAAAAAGTGGTGATCAACAGCAAAAACACCGGACTTCTCGAACGGTTGGCGACAGCCCGGGGGCGTTCGGTGGTCCTGGCCACCGGCGATCCTCTCTTTTTCAGTATCGGCCGCTACCTGTTGCGGAACCTCTCCCAGGAATCCCTGGAGTTTGTCCCCAACGTCAGTTCGGTACAGTATGCTTTCGCCAAGATCAAGGAACCCTGGGATGACGCCGTGTTCATCTCGGCCCACGGCAGGGGAGTGAAGGGGGCGGTTGATCGCATCGTCGCCAACGACAAGGCTGCGGTGTTGACCGACGAGGTCAACACCCCGGCGGCTATTGCCCGCGAGATGATCGACCGGGGACGGGACGGGTATGCCGTCTATCTTTGCGAGAACCTCGGGACATCTCAGGAGCGCATTACCACCACCGATGTCAAAGGGTTGCTGGAGATCAAGGCCGCTCCGCTGAACGTTGTGATCCTCATCAAGGAATACGAGGCCGGCGGGGATGAGTATATCCCGGCGCTGGGAATTCCCGACGAGGAATTCGCCACCCTCAAGAAGCTGATCACTAAGGAGGAGATTCGGGTGGTGACTCTGGCCAAGCTCAACCTGCGCCATGACATGACCCTGTGGGATGTCGGAGCGGGGTCCGGCTCCATCAGCGTGGAAGCGGACCACCTGCTTCCCAATGGCCGTATTTTCGCCATCGAGCGCAACGCCGAGTACGTGGCGTTCATCAAGGAAAATCTCAACCGGTTCAATGTCCGCCATGTCACCCTGGTGGAAGGGGACGCCCCGGCGGCCTTGGAAGATCTGCCCGATCCCGACCGGGTCTTTATCGGCGGGTCCGGCGGCAATCTCTGGGAAATTCTCCAGGCCGTGGATGGTCGTCTCGGTGCCGAAGGACGCATTGTCCTCAATGCCACCACGCTTGATACCCTGACGGCTGCCACCGAATTTTTCGATAACGCCGGCTACCAGGTGGAGGTGACTACCATCAATGTCGCCCGGACCCGGCCTTTCACGGATTACAAGATGTTCGAGGCCTATAACCCCGTGTATATCATCGTGGCTGTCAAGGTCTAGAGGGCTGCGCGACTGGGTAGGCAGGGGAGACGTCTTTTCGCTCTCCTGCCCAGGTGCCTCGATCTCGCTGTGTGTTTTCGGCAGGATTCTTGTATAAACTGTCCGGAAACAGAGCCCGGGAATGGACACCCCCATGCAGGAACTGCTGCTTCTCACCCTCAATGGCGACCGTTTTGCGGTACGTGCCTCGGAAGACCTTGATGTGGCCTACGCCGAGGCCGTTTTTCAGCCCCCCTTGGGGCCGGAATTTGTCGCCGGATTGACCCTTTTTGACAACAGGACCCTGGTGCTGGCGGATCTGACTGCCAGCCTGGGTCTGGGGTCCTCCAAACCTCTTCGCTCCGGCCACATCCTGCGGTATGCCTCGGATTCAGAGAGCGGTTTCCTGGTCGAGGAACCCCCGCAAAGCTGTCAGGTTCCCCCAGAGGCACTCTGTTCCCTTCCCGACTATTTAAAAACCCCCTTCGTGCAGCACTGGGTCCTGCTGGGCCAGGAAGCGATCGCCCTGATCGACCTTCAGGCTTTGCAGGCGCACTTGTGGCAGACGCAGGAGCCTGTCCCTGCGGCGGATCGATTCCATCTTGCCGCTGTGAACGCCTTTAAGAAAGGGGAGGTGCAGCTCCTGTCCCTCTCCGGCGTTGAACTGGCTGTCCCGGCGAATTGGATCGAGTCCGGCTGCGGACTGGATGGGGCCTTGAGCCCCCTGCCTGGGGGGGCTGACACCCTTCTGGGAATCGGCGTATTCGAATCCCGTCCTTTCCCCGTATTCAGCCTTGCTTCGAGTTTGGGAGTGGCGGACGGGCAGCACGCCTCACAGATCCTGATTCTGAAATCGACCGAAGGCTTGTTTGGCCTGGTGGTCGACTCCCTAGGGGAACGGCATGCCGTGACGGGAAAGAAAATTCTGCCCATGCCGCCCCTCGGCCGGGTGGAAGGGTTGGAGCGTTGCGTGGTGATCGAGGATCGCATCGTGCCGCTCGTGGACCCTTTCGCGCTGCTCGGAGGGATGGGTGTCTCAGGTCTGGAAAAAGCCTGGAGCCAACTCTATGCTCCGGCGAACGGTCCTGTGGAGCGTTTTGGCGCAGAGCCTCTGGAAGTTACCGAGTTTACCCTGCTCGGAACCCGTTATGCGCTTCCGGGGGACGAAGTAAGCAACACCCTTCCTCTTACGGCCTGGTTGCCGTTGCCTCTGTACCCGCAGATTTTGGCCGGACTTTGCCGTCACAAAGGGCATATCCGGCCGGTCCTTGATCTTTCGGTTTATTTCGGACAACGCCTGCATAAGGAAATCTGCGGATTTCTGGAGATTGCCAATGGTGATTTTCAGGCCCTTGTTCTGGCCGAGCAGGTTCTGGGAAAGCGCATTCTTCCTGCGGATATCCAGAGGGATCTGCCCTTCGCCCTGCCGCATCACATGGTTTATGGCTGCTACATCGATGGGGACGAGGTGGTCCTGGTTCTTAACGTCCATGCTCTGACCGTTTATTTTACCCGGACCCTGGCCCGCGAACTGTTCGGTTATCTCAAGCCCGAGCCCGACATTGAACCGGTGGACGTGGATGCCGTGCCTTGCGAGGGCGAGAACGTCCTGGTGGATGAAGCCCTTCAGACGAATGATTTCCCTGAGTCCGTCCCTGCTGTGCTTGACACGGTTGACGATAAGGGCCCGGATCTTTCACCGGAACCGGCATCCCCGTCCGAGGCCGTCGCGGAGGCGGACGAGGAGATCCGGGAGCCCATGTCGTTGCCGCTCCGCTCGGCACCGGACGCGCGGAGCGAAGTCGCCTCTTACGAAGTAGAAAAAGCGGCCCGGCACCCTGAGGAAGACCCCGAACCCGATGATGTCCCCGCGCGGACCCCACCGGAATCCGTTTTCGCGCCAACGCCCGAG
>QKGY01000254.1 GCA_003250235.1 Desulfuromonadaceae bacterium | reverse complement strand
ACGATGACGGTATCAGTATCCCAGGGCTTAAAAAGCTTCTCGACCTGAGCCCTTGCTGGGAGATCAAGAACTGCGATCCGGAAAAACGCGCCAACTGCTCTGCCTATGTCGATCGCACCAAACCCTGTTGGGAGAGGGCCAATACCGCCTGTGCCAAGGAACTCAAACAGTGCGCCAGTTGCGAGGTGTTCATGCAGCGGATGAGGGGAGTACGGGAGAAGGTGGTCGAACTGCAGGAAGTGCGGAGAAGGAAATAGTTCGTCGCAAGAATAAATCCGATATTACACGGAGGCGGAACCCGAAGGTTCCGCCTCCTGGCGTTTCAGGGGAAAGGATGTCAGTAGGGCCAGATCATAAGAGCCCGCAGGTTTTTCGTCTCTCCCGAGACTTGGGTATTGTCCACCCATGTCAGCAGAGAGTGGCTGCCGTTGAAGTGAACTACGGGGTAAATGTACTGATTGGCCGCTGCGGGGGGCTCGCTGATTGCAATACCAAGATCGGTTGCCGCCGCGTCGACAAGGGCTCCTGTGGTTGACACCCGATTGGCAAAGATACCGCTGTTCAACAAACTGGCCGGTGTCCCCCCCGGATCTCCAGCGGCCCAGGTGACAAGGTAATCCGTGCCGTTAAAACTCACGGCGGGGTACGCCCTGAGGATGTCCGCCCGTGTGTTGATGGCAATCCCTCCCGTATCCGTCGGACCGTCCAAAACGTTACCGGCCGTATCGATGCCGCTTCCGTAGATGTCATACAGCCCATCGCGCAGATCCACCCAGACAGCAAAGAAGTTGGTATCGTCAAAGGCGAGCTGAGGAGAACCCTGGCCGTGGGCGGCGGTGCAGACCGGCATGGGAGAAGGAGCGAGGCCCACGCCGTTGATATTGAACCTTCGCCCGTAAATATCCCCATATTCATCTACTGGAACTGCAGCGTAATTGCGGTAGAGAACCAGGTAATTGCCCCCACCGAAGGCGATGGTCGGTTCATCCTGCCCGTCGCTATCGTTGACGAGGGGGAATTCCGCGGTATCCGGACCGATGTTGTCGACAAAGGCGCCGTAAATATCGTAGTCCGTGCCGTTGTACTTGGCCCATGCGACCAGCGCCCTGGCGCCGTCGAAAGCCAGAACCGGCTGCCAGTTGGAGGTATCGTTGGACAGGATGAAGGCAGCGCCGTTAGGAGTGCCTGAAGGTTGGATGAATCGGCCGTGTATTTCGCCAGCGGTCTGGTACACCACCAGATAATTGGCCCCGTCGAAGATGACTGCCGGGTGGCTGAACTGGGCGTCATTGGCCAGTCCGGCAATAGTTACGGTCGTCAGGGGAGTGCCGTCGCTATCCACCAGCGCACCCACCAGGGTGGAGTCCAGGGTCGTCGAATCCGTTTGGGCACTGACGATCAGGAAGTTGGTGCCGTCGCTGGCGACGGCCGGGCGACCGGGTTGCTCGGTGTTGGATGTTCCTGGAGCCAGGTCCGTCAGCGGCACGAACTGCGGCATCAGACCGACAGTACCGAAGCTTCCCTTCATTCCAACAGCTTCTTCTACCGTCGTTTCCCCAGCGATGGTCACGCTGCGCTTGAGAGGTCCGTAATCGGGGGCACACCAAAGCGTCTGGGTGCCGGTTAGGGTTCCGGAACCGCCTGCGGAAAAGTGCACAGTGATGGTTGAGGCGGTGACCAGCCGGGCCGTATCGGCGAAATCAACCCCATTCAGGGTCAGAGTTTCAAAACCGGACAAGGTGACGACGGAATAGACATCAAAGGTTTCGGGAGTGCCGTCGCCGTCTTCGTCCGTATCCCAGATCAGGCCGGTTTTATTAAGCTGCACGAAAGAGTTGCCCGTCGCCATGGGGAATCGGACGAGCTGGTAGGGGGCCAGTTGTGGGGTGATGGTGTCGGACAAATCGTTGTTTCCGTAGTCGTAAATGGCATCGTTCCCGAAATCGTAGTAGAATTCCTCAGCGCTGCCACTGTTTTCAGGATTGGATTCGCTCAGAACGGTGACCGCTTTTCCTTTGTACGTCCCAGGGCCTACAACCGTCAGGGCATTGAAGAACCGGTCGGTGAGGGTCCCTGCCGTACTCGTTCGTCCTTCGTAGTTGATCAGGCTTCCCTGGCTGTTTGGAAAGTAGTTGGTTGTCAGAGTCCTGGAATCTGTCGGCGTCTCTCCGCCTCCACCTCCGCCACCGCACCCGGTAAGGATAAATGCTGTCACCCCGATGACCAGCCAGAACAGCTTCCTTTGTTGTGCTCTCATGGTATCCCCCTATGTGCTGTGCAATGATTCGGTTTGGTGGGTCAATGAAGGTTGTGCAGCGACGGTGAATGGCGTAATCCGTTGTCGTAATCATCAGCACGCCTGTAAGGAAACAATAATAAAGAGCCTTAATTTGTCAAATACCTGGGATTGGTCTTGCACAGCCAACCAGCCGTCTGTAAGCGTGGACCCCGGTGTAGAACCCTGTCGCCAGGCAACAGAGGCCGTGTCGGATACCTTGACACATAAAAGCGGTTCAGAGACCGATCACAGGGATTTATGCCGTTAAGATGGATTTAGTCTCATGATTTCAGTTCGTTAGGATTTATCTGAACATTAAGGGGAAAAATGATCCTGTGTCGAATGCCTTTACAGATAGAATCCTCGACCAAAAATATTCAGTAAATTTAGGATGTTAAATTCTGGAACAAATCTTGCGAACTGACAAATTAAAGATTTTTTAAATGAAGGAAGGGAGGTGAAGGTATGAAAGGCAAAGGGTTAGTTGGCGTGCTCCTGGCAGGGGTGGTCATGGCCCTGTTCCTGGTTGGATCAGCTGGGGCCTACAGCATTACATTGAGCTATGACGCCTGGTGGGGAACCAGCCCGGTAGTGAGCGATTTTGTCTCTGTCGAACCGGTGGTGGCGCCGGCCTGCGTGACGGTGCCCGAGTTTTACGTCATCGCGGTCGCTGACGACGTGTTGGAACAGCAGGAAGGTGAGCTTCCGGATGGTGACGGCGAGGAAGGAAACGATGGATACGATTCGACAGGGGCTCCAGCTCCGGTTCCAGAACCGTCGACCCTGATTCTGCTGGGTGCCGGTCTGGTTGGTCTGGCCCTGTTCGGCCGTAAAATGAAATAAGGAACCAGAAGGAGAATGATACAGATGGCAGAGAAGACTTGACGGCAGTGCCGAACCGGGCGCTGCCGTTTTTCTGTCTGATTCAATACACGGGCTTTCGTGCCACGATCCCAGCCAGTCCGCCTCCCTTGTTCGAAGGTTCCAATCCCTCTTCATGCAGCAGGATATCCCATCCGTCAAAAAACCGCAGCAGTTCCCCGGTATCCAGAGCGAATTCCGGCACGCGAATCTCCCCGGGAAAATCTCCTGCCCGGCTGAAGGTGCGGACCACCGCAACCCCACCGGGGCGGACCGCCTCACAAAGGGCGGGCAGGAGGGAGCGTTGCAGATAGAAAAAACAGAGAACCGTGTCGAAAGGGCCATCCGGAAGATCGACAGCGGATTCCAGATCCTGAAGACGGGTCTGTATCGCGAGCCCCCTGCGAACGGCCTCTTTCCGCAGTTGATCCAGAGCTTCCGCCGACAGGTCGATGGCGGTAACGGAGAAGCCCCGCTGCGCAAGATAAAGGGCATTGCGTCCTCGTCCGCAGGCGATATCGAGGATTTTTCCCCGCGGAAGCAGGGGCTCGATGCGTTGCAGCCAGGAATCGGGTTCGAGGGGTTGTCCGACCCGTTCTTTCCAGCGCTGGTTCCACTTTCTGACTGAGGTGACCATGGAACGCTTTGCCGTTCAGAGGGACAGGCCCGAGAGGTCCTGCTCGAAACGGCTCAGGATCTGCGTCAGCGCCTGATCCCATCCCGTCACAAGGGCCTCGGGCGAATCGGGGGCTACAGGGAGTGACGCCTGATAGCTGCGTTCGAAAACCAGCTTGACCTGACCTTGGGGGGCGGTGATCAGGAGAAACTGGATTTCCAGGACGGATCGGGGGGCCTCAGGGCTTCGGTAGTCCCCATAAAGGGTCTCTACCGTTCCCTCCAGGAAATAATCGGCTCCGAGCTGGGTGGCGGTCGTGGAAACCGGCCTGAAAAGTGCCGAGTCTCCCAGCCAGCTTGCCACGGTTGAGGCGACCATGTCGGAAGGATCGGCAAAGAACCGGTTGTAAAAGTCGCCTTGGTAGCGGTTTTCATCCAAACGGTAAATAAAGCTGCGGCCCTTGAACATGGGGGAGATCTGAAACGAACGGACGCGCAGGCTCTTGAGGCTTCGTGAGGGGACAGGCGGCCCTGCCCGGAGCGCTTCCAAGGCGTAGAGGTGCTTTTCCGGATAGCTTTTTTCGAGAATCCCGCGATCGACCTTAACACAGCCTGTTGTGGCCAGAAGCAGCAGGATGCCTATGAGGGGAAACGGAATTTTCATCGGGTTTCTCCTGGGTGTACGGGGAGAGGCGGTGCGCCGAAAAGTGTCTGGGCCGGATATTCTTTGGCCTCCTCGGTAAGCGTTTTAAGGTTTTCGCTCAAGTCGTGCAGATTTTCCAGGGTAGCTTCCACGTTGGGTTGCTGGCTGGAGAGCAGATCGTCGAGGCTGGACAGAGAGCGGCGCAGGTGGGTGAGGCTGGCGGGCAGATCGTCGGAAACCCCCTGGACGAGCTGGTCGAGATTGCGGTTGGTGACGCGGATCTCCCGCAACAGTTCCTCAGCCTGGAGGCCTATCTGTTTGGTATTGGTGTCACGGGCCATCTGGGAGATGGCCTGCATTGACTCTTCGACACTTTGAACGAGCCGCTGCAGATTGATCTGCTCGAGGGTGTAAAGGATCTTGTTGACCGAATCGCTGAGCTGGTTGATGACGCTGGGTGCGGAGGGCACATAGGGATATTTGGGTTTCCAGTCGATGGGAAGGGTCGGATTTCGAGCCGGGTCCAGGTAATCCGCTTCAAGGAATGCGGTTCCGGTGACCCCCTTGGCGGCGGTGCGAACCCTCAGGCCTTTTTCGATCTCTTTCTGGAGCAAATCTTCGTCCATGCGTTCCGCCTTGAGTCGAAAAGTATCGCGATCCAGGGCAAAACGGACCAGGACATAGCGTTTGTCCGTGGCGTATTCGTTGCCGACAAGCGTGATGACGTCGACCCGGCCGATCTGCACGCCGCGAAACTTGACCGGCGATCCGATATCGAGGCCCTGGACCGTTTCATCAAAGTAACTTTCCATATGGACCTGCTGCCGGAAGAAGAGGTTGGCCCCGAGCACGACGATCCCCAGCACGGCTATACTTACCGCGCTGATGACAAAGAGGCCGATTTTTAAGAAGTTGGCGCGTTCACTCATGGTGAAGAGACTCCTTGCTGCGTGTGGCGTTTTCGCCCTGAGTCGATGAGCTTACCTGGCGGTTGAAAAAACGTCGCACGCGTTCGTCAGGGCTGTGATCCCGAAGCTGAGCCGGGAGCCCTTCGGCAATGATGCCGCGGGCCTGCTTATCCAGCATGATGACGTGGTCGGCAATGGCAAAGATGCTGGGCAGCTCATGGGAAACGATGACAAAGGTGCTGGAGAGGGTGGCGGCCAGGTTCAGGATGAGCTGGTCGAGTTCGGCCGAGGTGACCGGATCGAGACCCGCCGAGGGTTCATCCAGAAAGAGGATCGCCGGATCGAGGGCGATGGCCCGGGCGATGGCCGCCCTCTTCTGCATGCCGCCGCTGACGGCGGAAGGCAGGTGGTTTTCAAACCCCTGCAGGCCTACCAGCTTTAATTTCATGCGGCCGAGCAGATCCTTGGCGTCGCGGGGCAAAGTGGTGAACTCGTCCAGCGGCAGGCAGACGTTTTCCAGAAGGGTCATGGACCCGAACAGCGCCCCGCTCTGGTAGCTGACGCCGATCTGGCGCAGGATGCGATGCCTCTGTTCCCCTTCTGCGACGACGATATCCTGCCCGTTCAGAAAAATGGCGCCGCGGTAGGGACGGAAGAGCCCGATCATATGTTTGAGCAGGGTGCTCTTGCCGCAGCCGGAGCCTCCCAGAATGATGAAGACCTCCCCCCGATGCACGCGGAAGGAAACGTCGTTCAGGATAGGTCCTTCCCCGTATCCCACGGTGAGATTGCGGACGTCGATGATCGGGGTCGAAGAGTCGTTCATGCTAGATACCCAGGTAATAATAAACGACGGCGAAGATGCCGTCGGTGACGACGATCAGGATGATGCCGGTGACGACAGCCTTGGTGGCGGAGTCGCCGACGCCGCTGGCTCCCCCCCGCGTGGTAAGCCCCTGCAGACAGCCTATGCCGGCGATAAGGATACCGAACACGAACGTTTTTGCCAGGCCGCTCAGGAGGTCAGTGATATCGACGGCGGAAAGCACCTGGTTGATATAGGTGATCAGCGGGTATCCCATCGTCAGAAGCACCACCGAGCCGCCGATGACGCCGACCATGCCGGCGAAAATGGTGAGCAGGGGGGTGGCGGCCAGAGCCGCCAGCAGCCGGGTGACCACTAGGAAACGCACGGGATCGAGTCCCATGGTGGTCAGGGCATCGATTTCTTCGTTCACCTTCATGGTCCCCAATTCCGCGGCAAAGGCCGACCCGGATCGTCCGGCAAGAATAATGGCGGTCATCAGCGGGCCGAGTTCGCGCAGCATGGAGAGGGAGATCAGGTTGGCGACGTAAATCTCCGCGCCGAACTGGCGCATGGGGATGGCGGATTGAAAGGCCATGATCAGGCCGACCAGAAAGCTGATGAGCGTGATGATCGGCAGGGCATTGATGCCCGCCCGCTCGAAAATCAGGAAGGCATCTTTCCAGCGGACCTTGCGGGGATGCCGCATCGCCGCAAACAGGGCAACGACCAGCTCGCCGATAAAAGCGACCAGGGTGATCAGATGATTCCAGAAGGACAGGCTGGCTTTCCCTATTTCGATGGGCAGAGAGCAGCACTGGGGTTCTTCCGGCTTGGCATCCATAAAGTCCGCCGGGTCGAACAGGTTGAGCAGCTTCTGGTTTTCCTCCGACAAACCGGTGATTTCATAGCGATGGCCCGCCTGAAGCTGGCGGCGTCCCAGTTCCACCAGCAACCCGATACCGGCACTGTCGCAGGTAGAGATCTCACTGGCGTCGATGAGGAGATGGGGAGACGGCCTCTGGGCGAGGACTTTTTGCGCCTGTTTCCACACCGCGCCCGTCGCAGCCGCATCGAGGCGGCCGGTCAGTTTCAGCCGCAGACCCCCGTCCGGAGTAGGCAACGTTTCGAGGCTGGCGTGGGTAGTGAGCATAGAATTCTTCCCTGTGAGATATCTGCAAAGTGTACCAGATCTGTAAGCTCTTGCCTCTGCCGACGGAAAGGGAAGGGTCAGGCGACGGAAACCGCCGTGGACGACTCCGCCCGGTAGACGCTGCCCCAATCGTACATGGCAACCAGGATCGGTTGCAGCGTTTTGCCCTGATCGGTCAGGGAGTATTCGACCTTGGGCGGCACCTCGGGGTAGACCTGACGGTACACCATGCCGTCCTTCTCCAGTTCGCGTAGCTGCTGGGTGAGCATTTTCTGGGTGACGCCGGGGAGCCGCCTTCGCAGCTGGCTGAAGCGCAGGGTTTTATGCATGAGATGCCAGAGGATGACGGACTTCCATTTGCCGCCGATAATCTCCAGGGTGACCTCGACGTTGCATTTGTAAACAGGGTCCTTTTCGGGCATGACCGGTCCTTTGTTATGGCGTGCGACAGGCTTCGATCCAGAGAGGGCAACGCATATAGTTTCTAAATGGGAACTACATACCCAGAAAGTGGGTACTTGACCTAATGTAACTTAATCCATAGGGTGGCAACAGTCCAAGAAAAAATGACGGCAAATTCAGATTGCCCCGGCTTGTTGAATTGCCGTGACATGGTTAACTAAATGTGGGGTGGATGAAACTCACCCGGAGTCAAGAAGGGAGAGACACATGAGTCAGGACACGTTTTCAGCCATGATCGTTGAGGAAAGTGCCGACAAGCAGTTCGTTCGCAGGATAGGGAACCGCCGGATCAGCGACCTGCCCGAGGGGGATCTACTGATCCGGGTTCATTACTCCTCCCTGAACTTCAAAGATGCCCTCTCGGCCATCGGCAATCGCGGTGTAACCCGAAACTACCCTCACACCCCCGGTATTGATGCCGCCGGCGAGGTGGTTACCTGCGCCAGCGGGGCCTTCTCTCCCGGTGAAAAGGTGGTAGTGACCGGATTCGATCTGGGGATGAACACCGCGGGAGGTTTTGGCCAGTACATCCGCATCCCTTCCGAATGGGCGGTTCGGCTCCCCGTCGGTCTGACCCTTCGTGAGAGCATGATCCTGGGGACAGCGGGCTTCACCGCCGCGCTGTCGGTGTGGAAACTTGCCGGTGCCGGCATCAAACCGGAGCAGGGGGATATTCTGGTTACCGGAGCCACCGGTGGCGTGGGGAGCGTGGCCGTGGCGATTCTGGCCCGGGCTGGGTACCGGGTTGTGGCGGCAACGGGAAAAAGCGAAGAGGCGGACTTTCTGAAAAGTCTGGGGGCTGCGGAAATCATCTCCCGCTCGGCAGTGACCGAAGGGGTTGAGAAGCCTGTGCTCAAAGAACGCTGGGCCGGCGTGGTGGATGCTGTCGGCGGCGGTACCTTGGTAGCGGCCATCAAGGCGACGCGCTATGGCGGGGTCGTGACCTGCTGCGGTTTGGTCGGTTCGCCGGATCTGGCCATGAACGTCTTTCCCTTTATCCTGCGGGGGGTGAGTCTGCTGGGAATCGATTCGGTTCAGTGTCCCATGCAGCCGCGCCTGAACGTATGGGAAAAACTCGCCGGCGACTGGAAACCCGCAAAACTTGAAGAGATTGGCCGCGAATGTTCTCTGGCCGATCTCGATGGAAAAATTGACGCGATTCTGAAAGGCGGAATCCGGGGCCGCACTCTCGTCAACCTGCTAAAGGAATAAACAAACGGTCTCAAACTCGACCCATCTCTTGGAGGACCTGCATGAAATTCAATAATCTGCTTCTTGACATTGCCGACAATGTGGCGGTACTGACCATCAACCGTCCCAAAGTTCTCAACGCCATGGATCAGGAGACCCTGAGCGAACTGGACCTGGCATTCACCTCCCTCTTTGCCAAGGATCAAGTGCGGGTCATCGTTCTGACCGGGGCAGGAGAGAAGGCCTTTGTCGCCGGAGGCGATATCTCGGGCATGCGGGACATGCCCCCCTTCGGGGCCCGGAACATGGCTCTGCAGGCACAGAGGATCTTTGCCAACATCGAAAAAGGGGTCAAACCGGTGATCGCCGCCATCAACGGTTATGCCCTGGGGGGAGGGTGCGAGCTGGCCATGTGCTGCGATATCCGCATTGCCAGCGAGACCGCTCGTTTCGGCCAGCCTGAAATTAATCTCGGCATCATCCCCGGCTTCGCGGGGACGCAGCGGCTGGCCCGGCTGGTCGGCAAGGGGAGAGCCAAGGAACTGCTCTTTACCGGCGATATGATCGATGCCGCGGAAGCGTATCGCATCGGGCTGGTCAATCAAGTGGTATCCGCGGACATGCTGATGGCCGAGGCGATGAAGATGGCGGAAAAGATGGCCTCGAAAGGACGGGTGGCCCTGAGGCTGTGCAAGGAGGCAGTGGAAAACGGCCTGGAAATGGATTTCAACCGGGCGTCCATGTACGAGGCCGAC
>QKGY01000005.1 GCA_003250235.1 Desulfuromonadaceae bacterium | reverse complement strand
GGGACTTTGACGGATCCGATTGCGGATCTCGGCCCGGAAGCGGGCCAACCCGTCGACATCGGCGGCCAGCGAACAGGCCTTGTCGATATACGCCCCGGCATTTGCGGTGATCAGTTCCGGTTCTCCCAGCCCTTGCAGGATCGACACCCCCATCCGCGAGATGCCTCTCTCGCCTTCCAGCACCACGACCGGAGCCCCCATCCACAAGGTATGACAGGTGGTGGTATGCCCGTTCCAGGGGAAGCTGTCGAGGGCGATATCCACCTGGCTCAGCAGTTTCAGGTGATCGGGGAACGGCATAGTGCCGTATGTGAGGATGCGCCCGGCGTCAATCCCTCTGGCCGCAAAAAAGCCCTTCAACTCGGCAGACTTCTGACTGTCGGCAAGGGGTTTGGCCTGAAAGAGCAGACGGGAGTCGGGTACGCGCCGGAGAATCTCCCCCCAGGTCTCTAGCAGGGACTCGGATATCTTGGAGAAATTATTGAAACTGCCGAAGGTAACGTATCCGTTCTGCCGGCAGGGGAGCGGCGCGATCTCGGGACAGGGCGACGGGGGCGCGTAACAGAAGAAGTTTCCCGGCAACCGCATCAGCTCTTCGCGGTGAAAGGGTTCCGTCAGCCCCACCGGATCGCACCAGGCGTCGGAGATACGGTAGTCCATGGCGTCCATCCCCGTTCCATCCGGATTCCCCAGGAAGGTGACCTGGACAGGGGCGGGTTTACGGGCGAAGACGAGCAGACGGTTATCGCCCGAATGGCCGGCCAGATCGACCAGGATGTCGATCCGGTCCTCGCGAATCCAACGGGCGACCTCCTCGTCGGGAACCCCGCAGATATCCCGCCAGCGACTCGCCAACCCTTTAAGCGTTTCGGTCTGCGCATCGGGCTGCGACACATTCGAGTAACAGGTCACCTCGAAACGCTCGCGATCAAATCCGGCAAGGATCGGCGTGATGAAAAAGCAGACTGGATGAAAGCGGAAATCCGGTGAGACATAGCCGATGCGAAGCATTTTATCCGCATTCTTCTCGGTCACGGGGGCCTCGGCCACACGGGTCAGGGGCAAAGCATGGCGTTCGTTCCAGCGCCGCTGCTCGGCGAAGATCTCTTCGCGGCTGAGCGAATCCTGATAGTTCGACAGAAACAGCAGATTGGAGTGGATCAGGGGCTTCTTCGGGGCCAGGTCGACGGCAGTCCTGGCCATGGCATAGGCCTCCTGGTACTGTCCCAGGGACTGCAGCAGGCCGGCCAGGTTGGTCCGAGGGCCGTCATCGTCGGGGGACAGGGCAATGGCTTTTTCGAAGTGGGTGCGGGAATCCTCGGCCATCCCCATGTCCATGAGAAGCACCCCCATGAGGTTGTGCGCCTCGGCATCGTCGGGAGACTGCGCCAGGGCTTCCTCCAGGTGCACCATGGCCTGCCCGACCCGGTTGGCACTACGGAAGGCCACCGCAAGGGCGTAGAGGATTTCGGCCGGTTTGGGGGAGCCGCCCAGGGCGGCCTGGTAGACGGCGATGGCCTCGCGTCCCCTGCCCTGCCCCACGAGAATTTTCCCAAGGTTTACGCTGGCGTCGTGCATTCCCGGGCGATGCTGCAAGGCCGTTTTGAAGCATTCCTCGGCCTCGTTCCTCAAGGCATGATGGGCATACAGAGTCCCCAGGTTGTTCCAGGCCTCGACCAGGTCCGGGCTCACCTTTAGAGCCTCCCGGTAAGCCCGGATCGCCTCTTCGGGGCGTCCGCCGCTCTGGCAGACACATCCGAGGACAAACCAGAGCCTGGCCTGACCCGGCTGCTGCCGAACCCCGCGCTCAAGCACCTGAACGGCGGCATCCACCTGCCCCTTGCGAAACAGGGACAGGGCCTGCTCCACAAGCACCTCTTGCGGATGCCGGTCGGCCGGATGCCCGTTGGGCCGTGTGTTCTTCCCCATGGTTCTATCACCCTCTATCAAGGTCGAAGTTTTGACGTTTTGCGGTCATCGGCCTTGTAATGCAAAAACAAAGCCCTCCGTTGGAAGAGGGCTTGCGGATCGAACACAATGAGGTCAGCCCTCAGGATTTTCCATCCCGAGCAGGGGAGCTACTTCGTATTCGAGCAAGTCGGCGACCAGAATGAAGTCCTTGCGCTGCTGCGCCTGCAGCGTTTCTCCCAACACCTTCTCAAGCTGATGCACCCGATCCGCAGATGCGCTCCCCAGGGTCGGCAGCAGGCCGTCAATAAACCCCGTCAGGCGTTCGCATCCCGTCGCTTCCTGCCCGAGTCGAAACGCCAGGGCCGCCAGTTCCAGGTTTACTGTGATTCCGGAGCCGCTCATCCTGCGAGGTCCCTTTCTTCAGCCAGAAAGCTGGTCCCTGCAATGCGGGCCCCCTGCCGGCTGGAATTGACGAAGCGGATCCCCGGGTGCCGCTCGATGTACCCCTCAAGATCCCTCAGATAGCCGCGAAGACTGGCCGAAGTGGGCACACGCTCACCTTCGCCGTCCAGCACCCAATACTCGGAAGTCGGCGCCATGTTCTTGCCGGAAACGGCACTGCCGGCCACATAGCGCTGGCCGCGGGGATAGGCCAGATCCGCGCCGGCGAGGATCAGCCTGTCCGCCCCCATGCGGACCGCAAGGTCCACCGCCGGGTGCAGAACGCTTCCGGATGCGAACAGCGCCCCCTTGGGATACTGCTGACGGATCTCGGCATAGAGCTCATGAGGCGGATAGGCGGTGAGCCGCGGGCCGGGCCACAAGGAAAGCACCTCGCCGTGAACCCGCGGGAAATACACCAGAGGCACAGAGCGCAGCACTTCCGTATCCATCCCCTGAAAGTGAGCCTTGAGGTGCTCACCTTCGTCGATGATGACGACCGCGTCGGGAATAAGGCCTGCCGCCACCAGGGGCTTCAGGGCCGTATTGACCGCAAGCAGTGCAAAACGCTGCCGTTGCGCGCCCATCCAGCCGAACTGATCCGCCAGGGAGGGCCCGGCGGCGGCCACCACCAGGGTCTGGCCGCTACGCGTCCCGAACAGCGAAGCGACATCTCCGTCGGCACGCACGTAAGGCTCGTTGTCGTGAAGGCGCTGTTTCAGGTGGGCATTGTGCGCGCTGTGCTTCTCGCGGATGAACGGGGTGCTCAGCTCCAGGCAGACCATATCCCGCAACCGCGACGACGCTTCGTCGGCCAGCATCAGGCAGGGGAAATTGGCGGCGAACGGTGCATGCAGGGTTGTCTCATCGACCGCGAACCCTAGACTCACCCTCGGGTCGGCCAACCAGTCGCTGGCGTCAAAAAACCGAAACACCGCCTGGGCGACGGCAGGGTTGAACAGAACAACATGCAGGGTCGAGAGGTTGGGACGTGCGAGCAGAAAACGCGGCAGAGCCCCGGAGCCGAGGCCATACACCCAGGCTTCCCGGCTGTCTTGGGGAATCAGGGAAGCCTGACGGGAGGCTTCCCTGCGCGGTTCGTAACAACTGGCAATCAAGAGCTGATTGATGGAGAGGGAAGAAACTCTGCGCGAGACAACATCCACACGCAGCGACTCTCGACTGTTCAACACCCTGGAACAGACCCCCGGAAACCTCTCACGCAGAACGGCGATGTTTTTCTCGAAAACATCCGGTCCAGGAACCTGTCCCATGGTGTCATTCATCCGTCGACCGGGCTGACAAAGGCTCAAACCTTCGGCAGCGGGTGCCGCGTGGTATAGGGAGATTTCTCCAGAATCACCTGCACGGCCCGGTTGGTCGACGGCGCAAAGAGAACCGGGGCCATCAGATTGAGCGTGACGCCCCCTCCTTCCTGAACGGTCACCACGGACAGAACGAAGGATTCGTCCTTGTCGCCGATCCCCAGCACGGCGCGCTCGCCATTGTCGGGAACCACCCGGTAATCGAGAAAAAAGCTGGTAGGGTCGGTCAGCACAAAAGCAATCTGCGGATCTTCGACGCTCTGAATCCAGAACAGAGGGCCTTCCTTGATGTTGGGCATGACGATGAATTCGTGCAGGTCTTCGAAGCCGATAAGACCTTTGGGGAAATGCAGGGTTTTCTCCGGATCGTATTCCACTTCGCCGAAACGCGTCATGATCTTGTTCATTACCGACCCTCCTTGGACAGGCTGAGATTCAACAGGGAATTCAGATCGGCAAGGTTCCATTGCGTGGCCTCCTTGTTCTCCTGGCAGATGCGGTCGTAGACCTCCTGCCGGTATATCTTCATATCCTGAGGCGCGTCGATCCCGATACGGATGCCGCCCCCCTTGATTTCCACCACGGTGATTTTGATGTCGTCGCCGATGACGATGCCTTCACCGGCTCTTCGGGTCAGTACTAGCATGGCGCCCTCCCTGGCTGGTGTGTCCTCTCCTCCGAGAGGAATAAGTGATCGATCTAGAAATAATCGAGAATGGACAGGTCCGAAATTCTGGCGCTGACCTCCATGGCGGCCTTGAGGGCCGTCTCTTCCTGCGTCATGTTGCTGATGGCCTCGACCAGGTCGATGTCCTCGTAACGGGAACGGATCTCCTCCATGTCCACGTTGAGGGTTTCCATATGGGAGCGGGCGGTGTCGAGACGCTGCCCCACCGTTCCCAGTAATCCATGCAATTTGCGCACCTGATTGGCCGAAGTTTCCACATTGTCGATCTCGACGTTGACGGCATCCGGGTCGTTGGCGCGCAGGCCCTCTTCGATTCGGGCCAGAACGGAAAAGATATCGATGCCGACCTGCTCGGTGACGCCGTCGCCGTTGGTATCCTTCTGCCCCAGGAACAGCTCGGAACCGGGGATCGAGGTGTCGACCAGTTCGCCGGGGCCTATTTCCAGTTCGATGGCGTTGATGTCCCCCGAATAGATCACCGGATTGGACTCCGTCGCCGGATAATTGGGGTTGGCGGCAAAGGGCCTGGCGTTGTCGGCATAGCCGGCAAAGAGGTACTTGCCGTCCACCTGGGCATTGGCGGCATCGAGAAGTTCCTGCCGGCGCAGAGCCACCTCGTTGGCCAGCAGCTCCCTGTCTTCCGCCGTATAGGTGGCGTTGCCCGATTCGATGGACAGTTCCTTGATGCGGGTCAGCACGTCCTCGACGTTATACAGATAGCCCTCGGCGTTATCCATGCGGTCCTGAGCGGTATCCATGGTCTTGAGATAGCGATCGGATGTGCTGATCTGGCTGCGGGCGTTCAGAATGGGGCGAATGGCCGTGGGATCGTCCGAAGGATTGCTGACCCGTTTGCCGGTGGCCGTCTTGACCTGCCAGTCGTTCAGGCGGGTCGTCCCGCGGGTGAGGTTCTGCAGCAGGGTGCGATAGGTGGCTGAATTCGTTGTTTTCATGGCCTACCTCTTGAGATTGATCACGGTATCCATCATTTCGTCAACGGTTGTCAAAAACTTGGCAGCCGCTTCGAACCCCGATTGATACTGAACGAGGCTCAGCATCTCCTCTTCGATGGACACACCCGATTTGGAATCGCGCAGATTCTGCAACTGGGTCAGGGCATCCTCCGCGCCGGTGAGGGTCAGCTCGTTCTGGTTGACGGTGATACCGACCTTGCCGGCGATCTTGCTGTAGAAGCCGTTGAAGCTGTCCGCGCCGTCAATGATGGGCGCCTCGTGAAGCGTGACCATATCGAGGGCATTGCTGTTGTCGCCGGACAGACCGCTCTTGCCGGCGGACACCAGCGAGGTGTCGGCGGCCAGGGCCGCATTGACCTGCATGACCGAGGCGCTGCCGGCTCCGTAGGTTTCCGGCGGAATCGGCACGGGGGCCGAATCGAAGAAGACGCCGGCCGGGTTGCCGTCGCGATCCACACCGGCCGTATGAACGGCATTGACGCTTTCGATGATGTTGTAGGCGAGCTTGTCGAGGTCCCCCAGCAGATCCGGGATGAACTCGTCGCGCACGCTCATAAGCCCTTTGACCTCGCCGCCGAGATCCTTGATGCTCAGAGGGATGTCGGATGCCTTGGTCACCAGGGAGACCTGTACGCTTCCGTTAATCCGCTCGGTCTTCAGGGGCATGTATTCCCGCCCCTGAACCAGCGGCAACCCGCCGGGCAGCTGCAACGAGACGGTGCCATCCTTCTGTTCGAGGTAGGACGCCCCGAGGGACTTGGCGACATCCTGTACCAGCAAGTCGCGTCGGTCGCGTTCGCCGTTGGCGGTCAGACCGGTCGCTTCGATTCCGGCGATGCGGTCGTTGAGATCGGCGATCTCTTCCAGGGCCGAGTTGATGTTGACGACGTTGGCTTCGAGAACCGTGTTGATATTCTCCTGGGCATACTGCAGCTGGCTGCTCGCCTCGGTAAAGGAGGAGGCCAGACTCTGGCCGTTCTGGATCACCACCTGGCGCTCGACCTCTCCGCTGGGATTGGTGGCGAGTTCCTGCCAGGCGTCGAAAAAGGAATCCACCGCCGTGGAGATATTGTTCTCCGTGACGTTGATGATGCGCTCGACCTCGGTCATAGGCGTGGTCTTGGCATCGGCTTCACCGAAAGTGGCCTGCTTATCGACAAGCTGATCCTGGACGAAGGAGTCGTAATTGCGGACGATATCGTCCACCCGGACCCCCGTGCCGATAAAGAGGCCACCGTATTCCAGCGAAGGAATATCCGAGAGCTGCATCACCTGCCTCGAATACCCCGCGGTATTGACGTTGGCCATGTTGTTGCCGGTGACCTCGATCCCCTTCTGGTTGGTGAAGAGGCTGGTTTTACCGGCGTTCAGTGCATTGAGAAGACCACCCATGTCAGATCCTCCCCCGGAGGAGAATCCCTCCGGTATTGCCGCGGATCGTGGAACCCTGTGCCCCATAGGACACCGGGGCCAGTTCTTTCTGGAAGAAACTCATCGACTCCCGCACAAAAGCGAGAGCCGCCCAGAACAGATAGGCGTTGCGACGGTTTTCTTCGCGGATCACCGCAGCCAGCTCGCGATCCTCGGGGGAGATGTCGCGTACAGGCTCCAGGGCCTTGATCAGCTCGTTTTTAACCTGAACCGTAGCCATCAGCTCGTTCATGGCGAATGCCTTGGCGTATTCCCGCTCCTGGAGAATAAGCTCATGCAGACGGGTCAGCTGGTCCTTCAGCGTTTTAGCCATGGCTTTATTTCTCCCCGGCGACAAACTTCAGCAGGCTGGCAGCCACCTTGTTGAGGTCGGGCTGATAGGAACCTTCGGCGATCTGCTCTTTGAGAGCCGCTATTTTCTGCCGTCGCGAAATCTCCTCGACGGAACCACCCTCCTGAACCTGGTTCAGTTCCAGGGCCAGCGGAGAAAAAGCCACTTTCTCCATGGAGTCGGTGCGGGCGGCGCCTTTGCTTTCCTGCGCCTGGGTCGCTTGCTGCAGCGCCGAAGAAAAGCTAACCTTGTCCGATCCGGCCGATTTGTCCTTTTCCTTGCCGGACTGAACCTTTTGGCTCTTCTTCAACCCATCCAGCGGGCTGAGTCCTTTATCCCCCGAGATTTTGATCGTCATGACAGTCCCCTTTGCATAAATGAATTGTTCATTTGCAGTGGCGGATTTCCTGAGAAAACGCCATTTTCCTTCTCTTGCCTGTCTTATCGGAGAGGACGTGCGGGAACTTTAGAAAAAAATAACAGGGACGTTTTGAGAAAAGCGATTTTGAAAAAACCCGGGATGGCGACCGCCTGAAACCCGGTGACTTCAGGCGGTCGCAAAGCAATGCGGTCCTATGTGTTGATCGTGTGTTCCGCGGATCAGGCGGCATTTCTGCTGTAGATGACATGCAGATAGGGGTGGTCCCCGCCGGTTTCTTTTTCCACAACGGCTTGCATCAGAAAACGGTTTTCCAGTTCGGCATGGCGAACCACGGGTTGCCCCTCGGGAGCGTTGGCGGCAAAGCCGAACAGGTCCTCCAGTTGCCAGGAGCCGGCAATGCCCAGGCGTCCACCCTTCTTTTTCTTCAGGGGCAGCAGGATCTCGACCACGCCGCCGGGCCGCAAGACCCTGGCAAGCTCCCGCATGACCCCCACCTTGTCGCCAAGCGCGTCGGGGTTGTGGGCCAGCCGGACATAATCGAGATGGCCGGGATCGAGAGGCAATGAGGCGACTGCTTCCAGATCGACCCGCCCTTGTGCCGTGGAGTAGAGGGAGAGCCGCCCGCCCTCGTAACGCAGAGCATTCAGGCCGGGATAACGCGTCATCTCCTGCCTCATCCGCACAGGATCATCGAACAGGAGCCCCTTGAAAAAGCGGATGACGGGTTCCTCGCGCGACGCCAGGCATCCCCGGTATTTGCGGTTGAAGGCTTCGGCATAAGCGGCCCAGGCCTGATCGTAATTCCCCCCCGAAGCATGCAGAAGATGAATGCCGTGATCGACCATCAGACGGAATCCTTTCTGGTAGGCCGCATAGGTGAAATCGAGATCATAGAGGTGAAATCCGTCAAAGGTCGCCTCGTCGAAACGGACCTTCTCCAGAACCGGTCTCTTGACCGCCAGGAAAAGCCCGTCGAGCGCCTGCACGTCGGTCACGCGTTCAGGGTCTTTGCCGTTGCCGTACACGCAGAGGCTGATCACCCCGGGGCGGTCCTTGACCAGATGGGCCACCTGGCCGTGGATGTGGGGCTGGCCGGCAGCGATCCAGCTCCCTTCGACCAGTCGGGTCGTTCCCGCCACACCGACAAGGTCGCACATCCCAAGGCTCTGCCTCAGACGTTCACCCAGGTCGTCATTCAGAAATTCGATGTCATCGTGGCAGAACACCACCACCTCGCCCCGGGCCTCGAGAAGGCCGCGGTTGTATCCTTCGCACAGAGAACGGGCATCGTCGATGCGGATCAGTTCGACCGGCTCCTTGAAGGCTTGGGACAGGCTCGATTGAAACCGGGCGAACTTCCCGTCGTCGATGCTGCAGGCGATGACGGAGAAATAAGGGGTGTCTTCAGCCTCCCCCGATTCCGGCACGGTGTCGCACATCTGCAGGTTCTGCCTGGCCTCGGCAAAATCGGGATCGCCGTGCAGGCATTTTTCGAACAACGCCCTCGCCCCTTCGACATCCCCCTCCTGATAGGCGATGACGCCCAGATTGTTCAGGGCGTCCCGCTGCTGGGGATCGAAGGCCAGAGCGCTTTCAAAGGCCTGCGATGCCTTGGCGATATCGCCGGAGGCAAAAGCAGCCTCGCCGACGGCAATCAGCTTCGCGACGTCGGATCGCACGGCAGAAAGACGCTCATCCACCGCATCGGCTTCCCGCTCACGCCCGAAACGGCGCAGAATCGCCGAGCGGTTCTCCAGCGCCTGGACAAAGTAGGGGTTGATCGCCAGGGCCTTGTCGACAAAAGCCAGGGCATCTTCGCCCTGCCCGGCCTGAAGCGCCACCACCCCCATGTTGTTGAGGGCCTCGATGTGAGCGGCGTCCCGCTGAAGGACCTTCAGAAAGCAGTCGCTCGCCCCGTCTAGATCCCCCTGGCCAAAGAGCGCTTCGCCCCGTCTCAGAAGCGTCTCGATCCCATCGTCCTGCCCAACCCCATCCCCCTCGCCGAACAGGCCGAGATTCTGCCGGGCATCAGCAAATCCGGGATCGATAGTCAAACACGTTTCGAACAGAGTCTTGGCAGTAGCGACATCCCCCTGCTGGTAGGCGATCACCCCGAGATTGTTCAGGGCATCACAACTCTTCGGGTCGCGGGTGAGGACCTTTTCGAAACAGGTCCGGGCATTTTGCACATCGCCTTCCGCAAAGA
>QKGY01000088.1 GCA_003250235.1 Desulfuromonadaceae bacterium | reverse complement strand
CTCTCCTGGAGAGAAGGCTTCGTGGGAAAAGCGCCGAATAACCTTCCGGCTCTCGACACGCGAAACGTGCGCTGTGCGTCCTTCCTGTGGATTTAAATCCCGAAAGAGAATGGAGCCCTGATACGTGGCGAAGAAAATTCTTATCACTGAAGACTCTCCAACCATGCGATCTCTCATTGTTTCAACGCTTGAGGCGATCGGCGACTTCGATATTGTCGAAGCCGAAAATGGTTTTGAGGCACTGAGGGTACTTCCCCGCGAAAGGGTTGACCTGGTCATCACCGATATCAATATGCCTGACATCAATGGCCTCGAACTGGTCAGTTTTGTTAAAAACAATCCGAATTATCAGTCTACACCCCTGATCATTATCAGCACTGAAGGCAGTGACCGTGACCGGGATAAGGGCATGGCTCTGGGCGCGGATGCGTATCTGGTGAAGCCTTTTGTACCGGAGCAGCTGCAGGAGCTGATCAAGAAATATCTGGGGTAGGAGGGGACATTGTCCAATAAGTCAACGTCATCCAGGGCCATTAAAGATTTTCTCGCCGAGGCCGAGGAGATCATTGAAAAGCTTAACCTGGATCTGGTCGCATTAGGCGACGGGGGGGAAGGCGGGGATGTCGATCCCGATCTTCTCAACAGCATCTTCCGTGGAGCCCACTCGATTAAGGGGTTGTCGGGGATGTTCGGATTTGACGATATCTCCTCTCTGGCGCATTGCATGGAGAACCTGCTGGACAGCCTTCGTCTCGGCAAAGTAACTCTCAGCACGTCGTTGATCGAAACGCTCTTTGAATCCATAGAACTTTTGCTCGCTCTTGTGAACGGTAAAGGTGAGGATGACACCTTTACCCTCAGTCTTGCTCCCATTCAGGAGAAAATTGCCGCCCTGCTGGACGCATCCTCGACCGCGGAGAAAGACCCTCTTAAGACCCTCGCCATTGATCGAAATATCCTCAATGTGCTTACGGAATACGAAGAACATCGTCTCAGGGAAAATGTTAAAAAGGGGGCGAATATTCTCCTGGTCAAGGTCGCCTTTGATCTCGTGAGTTTCGACCAGGAATTGGGTGAGCTGACGGATTCCCTCAAGAAAAACGGCGAAGTGATCAGCACACTACCCTGTGCCGGGGACTTCTCGGACAAAATTGCCTTTCAGATACTTGTCGGTTCCAAACTGGATAGAATGGACCTTGCATCGAAAATCGACCGGTCCGATGCTGAGATTCTAGTGGTCCGTGAGGTCGGCTCCAAGGTGACGACACCTGTTCCGGCTCCTGTGAGCGAACCCGGAGTTAAGGAGGCCACGTCTGCGGAACAGGAGGCTTTGGGGGGATCTCTTCGTTCCATCAGCCGAACGGTGCGGGTGGATATCGATAAACTCGATTCTCTGATGAACATCGTGGGCGAACTGGTCTTGTCCAAAGGAGCTATTGTTTCCATCTGCGATCGTCTCAAGGCGGAGGGCGGTGCCGAGATGGCGGCAGATCTTCAGAAGGCTACCCGTGTGCTGGAGAGAAGACTCCACGACCTTCAAAAAGGGGTTATGGACGTGCGTATGGTGCCCATATCCCAGCTTTTCGAAAAGGTCATCCGGATCATCCGACGGGTCGCCAATGAACAGGGGAAAAAGGTGGACGTCGATATTCAAGGGGCGGATACCGAACTCGACAAGTTAATTATCGAGGATCTCTCTGATCCCCTCATGCATATCATCCGCAATGCCGTGGATCATGGCGTGGAACTTCCCGCAGAGCGTCTTGCGGTTGGGAAACCTGAAAAAGCCACTATCTGCCTTTGGGCTTCCCAGAAAGGGAATCACGTCGTCATCGAGATTAGAGATGACGGTCGGGGGATCGATCCGCACATGGTTCGACAGAAAGCTATCGAAAAGGGGCTTGTCCCGGACGATGCTGAATTGAGCCGGGATGATGTGTTCGAACTGGTCCTGACTCCTGGCTTCTCGACACGGGATGAGGTCACCGATCTCTCCGGGCGCGGGGTCGGAATGGATGTGGTCAAGAACAATATTTCGGCCCTTTCAGGGATGATCGAACTGGACAGCGAGGTTGGGGAGGGAACGACAATTGGCATTACCCTGCCCATTACCCTGGCGATTATCAAGGCGCTTATCATTAAGGCCAGTGAAAAAACCTACGCCATCCCGATCAATGCGGTTATGGAAACGCTCATGATTGAAAATCGTTCGATTCGTACGATCGAACGACGTGAAGTTATTGATCTGAGGGATAGCACTCTGGCGTTGATGCGGCTTGGAGACATATTTCAACTGCCTCCAAGCACCAAGTCGAGCAGTCGGTCGTTCGTGGTTGTCGTCGGCCTGGCAGAAAAGAAAATGGGTATTGTCGTCGACGACCTGCTCGGCCAGCAGGATGTCGTCATCAAATCGTTGGGAAGCACCTTGTCCTTTGTCAAAGGGATAGCGGGCGCGGCAGACCTCGGAAATCAGAAGACGGTCCTTGTTTTGGATGTCGGGGGGCTGATGAGCGAATCCTTGCGTGGGGAATCGGCCTTCTATGTATGAGGATTTTTACGGATTCACGGAACGTCCGTTCAGCAAGACTCCGGATCCGAAGTTTTTGTATCTCAGCCGGATGCATCGCGAAGCGCTTACCCGTTTGATCTATGCCGTTGAAGAGCGGGATATGGTGCTTCTGACCGGAGAGATCGGCTGCGGAAAGACTACCCTGTCACGGGCGTTGATGGATGAGCTTGGAGAAGGTTATCGCGTTATCCTGTTCATCAACCCGCGGTTGACGCCGATGGAGTTTCTCCGTTCCCTGGCTTTGCGTTTGGATATCGCCGATCCATCGCGTTTTAAGACCGATCTTCTTGAAGAGATCGGTACCGCGCTTTTCACCCTTTACCAGGAAGGGGTATGCCCCGTTCTGGTGATCGATGAAGCACAACTTGTTCCCCATAAGGAAACGTTTGACGAAATTCGTCTGTTGACCAATTTTCAGCTGGACGATCGTAACCTGATGAGCATCATCCTTATGGGACAACCGGAACTCCGGAAACGTCTGGCTCACAGAGCTTTCGAGCCACTGAGACAGCGGATCGGAATGCAATATGATCTGCGCCCCCTCGGTTTTGAGGATACGCGTGAATATCTTAACCATCGCATTGCCACCGCGGGGGGAGAACCGGGCATTTTTTCAGACGAAGCTGTCGAGTTGATCCATCAGTATTCATCTGGGATCCCGAGAAAAATCAACCAGATCGCTTCGCTGGCTCTTTTAGAGGGGTTCGGGCGTGAAGTAAGGTTTGTCGGCCCAGCCATCCTTCAATCTATTGTGGCTGAACTCGATTTTCTCGGCTAGAACGAAACGGACTGAGCATCATGGATTTGGCGGATATCAGAAAAAAAGCGAAAGCCCAGAAGGATGGCTTGGTAGATAAAGGAGCGACGGCCAGAAGTACTCCTGCGACCAAAGACGTCCGCAATAACGGTAAACCGACCTCGTCATCTGTCCAGGGCGTGCCCGTGGTGCAGTCATCCCCTCAGAAACTGCCAACGGTCCTTCCTCAACCTCCCAGCGACGATCCTTTGGAGGCTCTCTTCAACTATTGTCCTGAGATCGACTTTGCAACGGAGGAAGCTTATGCCCAGGGGCTGGTGGCCGTAAATGAAGAAGATGTGCAGGACATCCAGCAGTGGCTTACCTTCTCTTTGGGGAATGAAGAATATGCACTAGACATTGAAAGTATCAGCGAGATAATAAAGTGGCGGGATATCGAGGAGATTCCGCGTGTTCCCGATTTTATTTTGGGCATTATCTCCTTGCGTGGCATTGTGGTGCCGATTTTCGATCTCCGAAAACGTTTGAAACTGGGCAAGGTTGAAGTTTCACCGAGTTCCCGTATTATAATATGTCAGGGCTCCGACCGTATGGCGGGCCTTTTTGTTGATGGAATCAATCAGGTTGTCAAGATGCCTGTGAAAAAGATTGAGCCCGCACCCGCTATTCTTACTGGTCTCGACAAAGAACTGGTTAAAGGGGTTGGTCGATTTCAGGATCGCATGATTATTTTATTAAATTTGGGAAATGTTCTCGATGCGGAACGCGTCTGATGAAAGGAGCGGCCAAGTGTCCAAGAAGAAGATCTTGATCGTTGAGGATGAGGAGAGTTTGCTTAAACTCGAAAGTATTCTGCTTACCTCCAAGGGGTATGACGTGACAGGAGTCACCAACGGGCAGGCCGCTCTCGATTCTCTTGCAGAGGACCCTGCGGATCTGGTTCTTCTGGATATTATGTTGCCGCAGATTGACGGGTTCGAGGTCTGCCGGAGGATCAAGGAAAACCCCGAGACCAAACATATCCCGGTAATCATGCTGACTGCCAAGAAAAGCCGGGAAGACATGGCCAAGGGGGAGAAAGTCGGGGCGGACTGGTATATTACCAAACCATTTAAATCCGTGATGGTCATTGAAACCATTCAAAGGTTTCTTTCTAAATGACCCAGCACTATCTTCGCAAGACCGCAGATCCTGTAGAGACGGAAAAAGGGCTTCAGGAAATCCAACTGGCGTGTTTCCGCGTTGGGGAAGAGATGTACGCCATCGATATTCGGCGTATCAAGGAAATCATCCGCCCTCAGAAACTTACGCCGATTCCCAATGCTCCGCCTTTCGTCGAGGGTGTGTTTAACCTTCGAGGAGCGGTTATTCCCGTTCTCGACTTGCGTAAGAGGTTCAGTCAGAAAGTTGTTTCCAGACAGAAAAAGGAACGAATTCTGATTTGTGCCTTTTCCGGAAAGATTATCGGCCTCCAGGTGGATGATGTGACGGAAGTCCGACGATACTCCAGAAAAGAGGTCTATCCTGCTCCTCATTTTTTAAAAGGGAAGGGGACGGAATTTTTTCTCGGCGTCTGTCGCTACGACGATGACCTCCTGATGATTCTTGACCTGGAGAAGGTGCTTTCTTCCGGAGAGTCCATCGATCTTCAGAAAATCCCCATGCAAACCGAAGAATACATTGAGGACCCGATCTGATTCGGTGTATACAATCGGATCTTTCGTCTTAAGTTCCACGTTGATCGTATGAGGTTTCAATGATTGTTGAATGCCCCGAGTGCTCGGCGCGTTTCCGTCTAGACGTCAATCGCAGTCGCAGTGGAAAACGTCTTACCCTTAAATGTGCACGATGCCGCAAGACCTTTCGCATCGATGTCCCTGTGCCTGAGGCATTGGCTGTTGAGCTGGAGGTCGTCCAGCCGATTAGGGTCCTGGTGGCTCACAGCGATCCGCAGATGTGCACGACGGTGAAGACCCTGCTTGGTGAAGCCGGTATCGTCTGCGAGGTATGCTCAGAGGGGACCCAGGCCCTGAGTCTTATGGAAAAGGCGCCCCCGCATGTCGCCCTGATGGATGTGGCCCTGCCAGGGCTCTATGCTTTTGAGGCTGTTGAAAAAATCAGAAATAAGCCCGGGTTGGGAAGTGTAAAGATCATCCTGATCTCTTCGGTTTATAACAAGACGGCCTATAAACGGACACCCGCTTCCTTATATGGGGCTGATGACTATATCGAGAAACACCATATACCGGGTGATCTTGTTGATAAGGTCAAAAACCTGGTTTCCGGAACAACACCCCTGTTCGCTCCCGGAGCCGATTCAGCGGATGAGCGGGATGGAGACTCTTCCGACGGGACCAGAACATCAACCATAGAAAAAATAAAAAGTAAAATTCATAAGTTGGAAGATGGCGGTATTTCAGGCGACGATGAGGAAAAGGCCAAGCGTCTGGCCCGGATCATTGTTTCCGATATCGCCTTGTACAATCAGAAAAAAGTCGACGACGGCATCCGCACGGGGAAGTTTTTTGAGATCCTGGCTCCGGAAATCGAAGAGGGTAAGCGATTGTTTGCCGATCGTTTTCAGGGGCGGGAATTACACGGACAGGATTTCCTGCACCAGGCGTTTTCGTCCCTGATCGAGAGCCGTAAAAAAGAACTCCAGTCTTAAAGGAATCAGGGTGACTGCCTTGGAAACAACTGCGGATGTAGCAAAACTGCTCCAATCCCCCCTTGAAGAGCAGCGATTACAGGGGCTAAGACAGCTTGCACCGCTTGTGAACTCGGAAAAATTCCCCCTGCTTTACCAGGCGATGGGGGATTCGAGCTGGCGGGTAAGAAAGGAAGCTACAGAACTTTTTCTTGCGCAAAAGGATCTTGGCGATCATATCCCGGAAATTATTTCTTTGCTGCACTCCCAGGACAATGCAGGCTTGCGGAATGCCGCAGTCGAAACGCTGACCCGCCTCGGGAAAAAAGCCCTTCCGTTTCTGATTTCAGAACTCACTTGTCAGGACCATGATGTACGCAAGTTTGTCTTGGATATCCTCGGCGAAATAGGTGATTCCACCAGCCTCAAATACATGGTACAGGCTCTCTCTGACGTAGACAGCAATGTTAGAGCCGCTGCTGCGGAAAATCTTGGGAAAATCGGAGCCCCTGACGCTGTTCCCCCCCTTTTGAAAAATATGGAAACGGCGGACCTGCTTTTCCGGTTTACGATCCTTCAAGCCCTTGGTCAGATCGGGTCTCATGTTCCCGTTCAGGAGCTCCTGGTGTTCAAAAATGAGCCTTTATTGCGAAAGGCGCTTTTTGACTGTCTGGGTCGAGTCGGGGGTGTTGAAGCCGTTCCCGAACTCGTTCGGGGACTCGGTGACACGATGGCGAATGTGAGACAGGCTGCCGTCATGGCTCTTGAACAGATCTCACGTATGTTCCCCGAGGACGTATCCCGTTATCTGGCCGACGCTAAAGATCTTCGGGTTGGCGAGCACTTGGCCGATCAGCTTGAAAACAGTCAGGCGAAAATCCGGCGAGCCTCTTTGCGTCTCCTTGGTCTTCTTAAAGATGTCCGGTTCGTCGATCGTATCCTGCCGCTTTTCGCCAGCGAAGAGTTACGCGAAGAGGCGGCGGGGGTGTTGATCGGAATGGGCAAAGAAGCGTCTCTGGCGCTGTTACCCCTCTGGCGTCAAACCGAAGCGTATCAGAAACCCTATCTGGCGTACGTATTCGGAACGACGCGGTGCCCCGAAAGTTTTCCCTTACTTCTGGAGGGCCTTTGTTCTGATGATGTGGCGTTGCGATCCGTCTGTGCACATTCTCTGGGGCATCTCGGCGACGAAAAGGCCATACCGCCTCTTATAGAACGGCTCCGCGATTCTTCCCAGGAAGTGCGCGCCAGTGCCATGGAGGCCTTGTGTCTGCTGGGGAGGCAACATCCGGCAACGATCTTATCGGCATTAAAAGCGCTGCTTTCCGATGAAGATCCTCAGCAGCGCATGTACGCTGTCAATATTCTCGGACGCATAGATCGGTCCGAAAGTGAAGCCCCCATCCTTTTTGCCCTGAAGGACGAGTCGGCCATGGTGCGTCAGAGCGCTGTGAAAGCCTTGGGAGAAATCCCCGGTTCAAAAGTTCTGGATAATCTCCGACTGGCTCTGACCGACGAAGATGCCGAGGTGAGGCGCCTGGCTATTGAAATCCTGGGCGGGAGAAGGGGAGAAGACATTCTTCAGCCTTTACAGCTTGCGCTTCAGGATGAAGATCTCTGGGTGCGGGTTGCTGCTGTCAGGGCTGCCGGTCAGCTCTCGGGCGCCCAGACGGCCAACATGCTCCGTGTTGCCCTCAAAGATCCTGTCGGTCTTGTTGCCATTGCTGCCTTGGAGGCCTTGGCGGCTGAGAACATTTCGGAGGCGTATCCTCTTCTCGTCGAAGCGCTGGGTCATCCAGACGGAGAGGTCGTCAACGCCTCTCTGCAGATATTGGCCGCGTCGGGGAGGGTCGACTGGCTGAATGAGGAGGCCCAATCCCGGCTCGTGAAACATCCGAATTACGAAGTCCGTATGACGGTAGCCAGAATTCTCTCCGACTTCGAAGGGGAAAAGTGTCTTCCTGTGTTGGAGCGTCAGCTTGCAGACGAAGATGACGATCTGGTCCGAGCCCTTCTCCATGACGTGATTCAGAGTCTCAAAGCGGGGTAGG
Source organism: Desulfuromonadaceae bacterium (assembly GCA_003250235.1). Lineage (GTDB taxonomy): Bacteria > Desulfobacterota > Desulfuromonadia > Desulfuromonadales > SZUA-540 > SZUA-540. The sequence goes on along the minus strand of QKGY01000088.1, from coordinate 41,594 downwards.
CATAGCATGTCCATGTTGTTCTTTACTCCTGAAATTCCCATGTCGGCCGAAGAGTTCCGTTTGATCCGGGACTTTGTGTATCAGTACTGCGGCCTGAATTTCATGGAGGATTCCAAATATCTCCTGGAGAAGAGACTTGGAAGGAGGCTTCAGCATCTTCGACTGAACTCTTTCAAGGACTACTATTATTTCCTGCGTTATAACAAGGACAAGGACCAGGAACTCACAGAACTCATCGACATTCTGACCACCAACGAGACGTATTTTTTTCGGGAGGATTTTCAACTGAGAACCCTGACCGAGGAAATCATCCCTGAGATCATCCATACCAAAGAAAAAGACGGGGACAAAAGGCTGAGAATCTGGAGTGCGGGATGTTCTTCCGGAGAAGAACCCTATACCATCGCCATGCTTCTGATGGAGAACCCCCTGTTGTCCGACTTCCATATTGATATCATCGGCACGGATATCAGCCAGCGAGTGCTGCAGGTTGCTCGAAAGGGCGTCTATGGCGCATCATCGTTCCGAACGACACCCCAGGAATACCAGAAACGTTTTTTCAGCCCGGTTGAGGGTAAATTCCTCGTGACCATCAGCCATCTGAACCTCTTCGACAACCCCCGGGTTTCCCTTCTGGGGAAGATGGATATTATCTTCTGCCGAAATGTGATCATCTATTTCGACCTCGCAGCCAAAAAAAAGGTCGTGGAGAGTTTTTATCAGCGATTGCGTTCCGGAGGCTTCCTTTTACTAGGGCACTCGGAGTCGCTCATGAATATCTCCAACGCCTTTACGCTCCGTCATTATACGCACGATATGGTTTACCAGCGCCCCCCCCTCAACGCTTTTGACGGAGGCGCTGGATGAATACTCTGGTTCGCGTGCTTGTTGTTGACGACTCCGCCTATAACCGCAGAACGATCACCAAGATTCTTGAAGATATCCCGGGTGTCGAAGTTGTCTCGTATGCCTGTAATGGGGAAGAGGGGCTACGCAAAGTTTTTGATCTCAAACCGGACCTGATTACGCTCGATTTGGAAATGCCCAGAATGGACGGTTTCGCCTTTTTGCGGATTGTCATGCAGAACCAGCCCACTCCCGTCATCGTTGTCTCGGCGCGGTCGGAAGATGAGAATGTGTTCAAAGCCCTCGAACTCGGTGCCGTCGAGTTTGTTGCCAAACCGACCCCGAAGGTGTCCCCTGAGTTGATCAATATCCGGGAAGACCTTCATCGAAAAGTTCGTGAAATCGCTCGCACGGATATGAACAAGATCCTGAAGCGTCCCGTTGCTGACCTTCAACGCTCAAAAAATGCTACACCTTCGGCGCTTCGAAAAAAGACTTACGCTCAAAGGGACGGTATTACACAGGTGGTCATCGGGGCATCGACAGGTGGACCGCCGGCTCTCCAAACCATTTTATCCGGAATCAAGGAGCCCATTCCTGTCGGATTCGCCATTGCCCAGCATATGCCTCCAGGTTTTACCAAAGCGTTTGCGGACCGATTGAACAATTTCTGTGCTTTGGAAATCAAGGAAGCCCAGACCGGCGACATCATGGCGCCCGGGCGGGTGCTTCTTGCCCCCGGAGGCAAAAACCTGCGTTTTCAGCGTGACGGGGATCAGATCGTTGCCCATGTGGTTGAGCCTGATGCCGGTCAACGGTATGTGCCGGGTGTCGACGCGCTGTTTGAGTCAGCGGGGAAAATGTTCGGGAAAAATCTTCTTGCCGTTGTTTTGACAGGGATGGGAAATGATGGCGCCCGGGGAGTGATTGCCGCCAAAAACCAGGGGGCGCAGGTCCTGGCGGAAGCTGAAGAGAGCAGCGTTGTCTTCGGGATGCCCAAAGAAGCCATTGCTACCGGAATGGTCGATAAAATAGTCCCTCTTCCCAAGCTATGTACTGAAATTTTAAGGCGTTGCGGGTATTAAGGAAATACTGGTAATTTTAACGGGGGACTGGTAGGATTGGCCGCAACCGTTACAAAGAATTTTACCCAGGAGTTTGGAATGAGCGAAACCTATGACGATAAAGGGACCGTGAAGAGGGCGGAAGAATTCCTCCAGGTTTTTAAGAAGGGGGCCGAGTTCACCCAGGAACTTCTCCGGGAAAATGAACGCTTGCGTTATCAGATCCTTCAAATTGAGGAGGCGAACAAGCACAATGCCTCACCTCATGCGGTGGGGGATGAAGAATATAAAAAGCTCCGCAAACGGGTTGAGGAGCTTGAGGCCGAGAAAGTAGAGATTCTGGACCGCATTCAGCAGATTGAAGCGGAAAACCATAATTTCGCCAACCGCTATGTCGAAATTGAAACGGAAAACAACAACCTCGCCAATCTCTATATCGCCTCCTATCAGCTTCACTCCACCCTCGATTTCAAAGAAGTCCTGCAGATCATCATGGAGATTGTCATCAATCTCATTGGGGCCGAGGAATTCTCTGTCCTGCTGCTGGATGAGAAGAGCAACAAACTGCAGGCCGTCGCCTCTGAGGGCGTCACCAAGGAAGAACTCCCGCTGATCTCCATCGGCGAGGGAATTATCGGGCAGATGGCCAAAACCGGAGAAAATTATTTTATTGAAGACATGGAACATTACACGAGGGATTTTCATCATCCCATCGTGTGTATCCCTCTGAAAATCAAGGAGCATGTCATCGGGGTCATTGCTATTTATAAATTGCTGGTTCAGAAAAAGCGATTCGCCGATGTGGATTATGAATTGTTTACCCTGTTGGCCGGCCATGCGGCTACCGCTATTTTTTCTTCTAAGCTGTATTCGGAGTCGGAGCGTAAGCTTTCGACCATTCAGGGGTTTTTGGATCTGCTGACCAAATAATTTTTCTGGGAGGGTTCCATGTCCACATATAAGGTCCTTGTCGTTGAAGACTCACCAACGATGCGTCAATTGATCGTTTTTGCTCTCAAGCGTTTGCGGGGGCTCTCAATTGTCGAGGCCAGCGATGGCGTCGACGGACTGAAAAAGCTGTCCGGAGAGGTATTTGATCTTATCTTTACCGATATCAACATGCCCATTATGGATGGTCTCAAACTGGTCAGTCTCGTACGAAATGATCCGCATTACAAGGCGGTCCCGATTGTTATCATCACGACAGAGGGCGCTCACGAAGACCGCGAAAGAGCTCTGGCTCTTGGGGCCAATGAGTACATCACCAAGCCGATTCAGACGAACAAGATCATAGAATGCGCCAAGCGTCTTCTCAATCTGACTGCGTAGTGAAACACGGCAGTCGCTGAGGCGCCCCCATAGACGGCGGTTACGTGATGGGGGTTGACAAGCTTGGCTATACTTATGTTAAATAAGCCGGATTTTCCGTTTTTTTTAATCAATGACTATTTTGTACGGAGGCCGTTTTGGCAAAGGAAGAAGCGATTGAAGTTGAGGGTTCGGTAATCGAGCCTCTCCCGAATGCAATGTTTCGTGTCAAGCTTGATAACGGGCATATTGTCCTGGCGCATATTTCTGGGAAGATGCGCAAATTTTACATTCGCATTCTTCCGGGAGACCGCGTTACCGTAGAACTCTCTCCCTACGATCTGACGCGCGGACGCATCACGTATCGCGAGAAATAACGGGTACAGGCCGTTTCGCAACGGACGATACTCGGAATTGCCACTGCCACAGCTGGCGCTTTGTGCGCCAGCAGACATCAGTTGTAGTGAATGACAATACCCATACCGGCGCTTGCCGGTATTCCTGTTTTTTCTGGTTGCGGCATCAGCTGCGGAGGCACTATGGAAGAGCGCTATAACGCCACGGCTCTGGAGAGCAAATGGCAAAAGAAGTGGGAAGAGGAAAAGACGTTCAAGGTCGGTGAAAATTCCGACAAACCGAAATATTACCTGCTTGAAATGTTCCCGTATCCCTCGGGCCGTATTCATATGGGGCATGTACGCAACTATTCCATCGGGGACGTGGTTGCGCGTTTCAAAAGAATGCAAGGCTACAATGTCCTTCATCCCATGGGATGGGATGCCTTTGGTATGCCCGCAGAGAATGCCGCCATCCAGCACGGTACCCACCCGGCCAAGTGGACTTATGAAAATATCGCCAATATGCGCTCCCAGCTCAAGAAAATGGGACTTTCCTACGATTGGGATCGTGAACTGGCTACCTGCAATGTCGATTACTACAAGTGGGAGCAGCTCATTTTTCTCAAAATGTTTGAAAAAGGGCTGGCTTACAAAAAGAGTTCTTCCGTTAACTGGTGTCCCCAATGCCAGACCGTTCTGGCCAATGAGCAGGTTGAGGACGGCTGTTGCTGGCGCTGCGACAGTGAGGTAACTCCGAAAGAACTGGAACAGTGGTTTTTCAAGACGACCGAATACGCTCAGGAACTTCTGGACTGCATGGAGGATCTCAAAGGGTGGCCCGAGCCGGTTCTGATCATGCAGCGAAACTGGATCGGACGCAGCACCGGTTGCGAGATCGATTTTCCGATGGAAGGCTCCATGAAAAAGATCCGGGTTTTTACGACCCGGCAGGATACTCTTTTCGGCGCCACTTTCATGAGTCTGGCCCCTGAGCATCCTCTGGCTCTTGAGATCGTGACGCCTGATAGGCGCCAGGATGTCGAAGCCTTTATCACAAAGGTCAAAAAGCAGGACAAGATCAAGAGGACCAGTGAGGATTTCGAAAAAGAAGGCGTGTTTACAGGGGCTTACTGTATCAATCCCGTCAGTAAACAGCGTATGCCGATCTTTCTTGCCAACTTTGTCCTGATGGATTACGGCACAGGCGCGGTCATGGCCGTTCCGACCCATGACCAGCGTGATTTTGAGTTCGCATCCAAATATGACCTTCCCAAGGTTGTGGTTATTCAACCGGAGGGAGATTCTCTGAACCCCGAGGCCATGGCAGAGGCCTGGACCGGTCCGGGGCGCATGGTGAATTCCGGGGCATTTGACGGCCTGGCCAATGAAGAGGCCAAAGAGAAAATTGCCGATTATCTTCACAAGGAAGGGATCGGTCAGAAGACTGTCAATTACCGGCTTCGGGACTGGGGGGTTTCACGGCAACGCTATTGGGGGACTCCGATCCCCATCATCTATTGCGATGTGTGTGGCGTCGTGCCCGTACCGGAACAGGATCTTCCCGTCGTGCTGCCGACGGATGTCGAGTTTACCGGCGAGGGGGGGAGTCCCCTGGCGAAAAACCAGGAGTTTGTGCGGGTGACCTGTCCCCAGTGTGGCGAAGTGGCCCGCCGGGAATGCGATACCTTTGATACTTTTGTCGAGAGCTCCTGGTATTTCGCCCGCTATGCCTGCCCCGATTTCCCTTCTGCGCCTGTAGACAAACAAGCGGCGGAATACTGGCTTCCGGTTGATCAGTACATCGGCGGCATCGAGCACGCGGTCATGCATCTGCTCTATGCGCGCTTCTTCACCAAGGTCATGAGAGATCTGGGAATGATGGATGTCTCCGAGCCGTTCACCAACCTGCTGACACAGGGAATGGTGTGCATGGAGACGCGCTCCTGCCCGCAGCATGGCTGGCTTTATCCCGAGGAAGTCATTGACGGCAAGTGCTCCCGGTGTCAGTCCGAAACGAAAATCGGGCGCATTGAAAAGATGAGCAAGTCGAAGAAAAACGTTGTCGACCCCGACAATCTCATCGCTCACTACGGTGCTGATACGGCGCGGCTTTTTACTCTTTTCGCTGCACCTCCCGAAAAAGACTTGGAATGGAACGACCAGGGGGTCGAGGGGTGTTATCGGTTTTTGGGCAGGGTCTGGCGTGCTGTCTACGAGAATCTTGAACTCCTGCAGGGTGGCTCCGGTTCCCCTGAGACCGAAGGGGCCGCCAAGGCCCTTCGCCGTGTTACCCATCGTACGATCAAAAAGGTGACGGAGGATATTGACGGCAGATTCCACTTTAACACCGCTATCGCCGCTGTCATGGAGCTCGTCAATGCTATTTACGGCATAGATGAAAAGGAAAAATATCCTGGAGCCTTGCGCGAAGCTCTTGAAACGGTCCTTCGTCTTCTCTCCCCGTTTGTCCCCCATATCACCGAAGAGCTGTGGAGCGTGCTCGGCCATTCGGTCAGTCTTTTGGACAAAGGGTGGCCTGTTGTGGATGAGCAGGCGCTTGTTGAAGACGAAAAACTCATCGTGGTCCAGGTGAACGGAAAAGTCCGCGGCAAGATTACCATAACCGCCGATGCCTCTGAAGACGACATCAAGAAGGCGGCTGTGCTCGAGGAGAATGTTGCCCGCTTCATTGAGGGCAAGGCCATCAAGAAGATTGTTGTCGTACCTGGTCGTCTGGTCAGCGTGGTGGTTGCATGAGGCGTTGGCTCCTCGCAATAGTTTGTTTGCTGCTGGTAATCCCAGGGTGCGGGTACCGTTTTTCAGAGAGAGAGGGAGGTCTCCCGCAAGGCGGGACCTCCCTCTATGTCGATCTCTTTGAAAACCGCACTCACGAGCCTTACCTCGAGGATCTGGTCACCAATGCGGTTGTTGCCCGCTTTGCTCGGAAACCGGAGCTCGATATTGTTGAAAATTGGAATGCTGCTGATCTGGTCCTGACGGGAACGGTGACCAGTTATTCCACCACGGCCATTTCCTATAACGCGCAGGATAACATTACCGAGTACCGCGCGGACATCTCCGTGGCTGCGACGTTGCGAAGGGCATCCGACGGCAAGGCTCTGTGGAAGGGAACCGTGTCGTGGAATGACGAATATCGAACGGACCCGGACAAGAGCATCCAGGACGACAGGGAAACTGCTGCGCAGCAACTGATTGCCGAACGGCTGGCGGAAGAACTCTATTTCCGGATTCTGGATAATTTCTAGCCGATAACAGGCCACGGCTATGACCCCTACCGAACTGAACCGCGCTCTCGACCAGGGACAAATTCCCACCCTGCTGTTTTTGTATGGCGAGGAAACCTACCTGCGGGATCGCAGCCTGGAACGCCTTCGCGATTTCCTTGTACCTGCCGATGCACGGGATTTCAACTTTAATATTTTCTACGGAAAGGACGTTCTGGTTGAGACCCTTGTGGATACGGCCCGCACGTTTCCTGTCTTCGCTTCTCATCGCTTGATTGTCGTCAAGGATGCACAAAATCTCTCTGCCGGTCAGCTCGACCAATTGCTCCCATACCTGCAACATCCTGTGGATGAGACAATCCTGGTATTTGTCGCCGATAAAATCGACGGACGAAAAAAATTTTTCCAGGAATTCAAAAAAAACGGGGAACTGGTTGAGTTCAAACAGCCGTACGACAACCAGATTCCCGCGTTTGTCAGAGAGCACGCCCGATCTGCCGGAAAATCCTTTACGGAAGAGGGGATGGCCCTGTTCTGCCGGCGCGTCAGCAACAATCTCCAGGAAATCGATGGCGAATTAACTAAGTTATACGGTTATCTGGGCAAGGCGGACCTGATCGATGTCGCAGACGTACGAGCGGTGGTTTCCGATACGCGCGTGGAAAGCGTTTTTGATCTGACCAATGCGTTGGGCAATCGTAACGCTGCCGAAGCCCTTCGTCTGCTTAGACGGTTGCATGACGAGGGCACAGCGTCCCTGCTGATTCTGTCCATGCTGACCCGACACTATCGTCAGCTCTGGAAAATTCAGGAGTTGTTGAATCAGAACGTGGCTCGAAAGGATATACCGCGACAGGTTGGCGTCAACCCTTATTTTGCCGATGGCCTGATCCGTCAGGCTGGGAGATTTTCCGCACGACAATTTCGTCGTATTTTCGAACTGTTCCTTCATACCGATCTCGCTCTCAAATCGAGCGGAGCAGATGCCGAAGCTCTCATGGAGGAACTTGTTTTAAATCTGGTTGCGGAATAACCGGATCGGGGCGGGAGATTTGCAATAAAAAAGGGGGGCCAAGCCCCCCTTTTTTCGAAAAGACACCCTTGGAAAAACTAGCCCAAGGAGTTGACCAACTTGGCCAGACGGGAGATTTTACGGCTGGCCGTTGCTTTATGAATAACACCCTTGGTCGATGCCTTGTCAATGAGAGGAACGGCTTGTTCCAGGGCTGCTTTGGCAGCAGCGGCATCGCCGGCAGCGACGGACTCACGTACTTTCTTGACGAAAGTTCTCATGGTCGAGCGGATATGGGTGTTGCGAGCATTGCGGACAGCGTTCTGACGATTTCTTTTTAATGCCGATTTGTGATTTGCCAAGGTTCTATCCTCCGTATTCTTGGTGGGCCTTTATAGTCTGATTCAGCGCAACGTTTATAGCACCCCATTTGGCGGCTGTCAAGATAAAAAAATATTAATCACAATACAAAAACACTACTAAAACAGTGCCTTATCGTCGTATCGAGATGGATTAGACAAAAATAATACATGGAATTAATTCCGTATATCGGTTTTGCCGCCTTTGAATCGGTTTGGGGAATTGTTTCTTTTTTTCACCTGTGATAAAGCTTCTGACCATGTCTGAAAAAGCGCGTATATCAAAAGCGACGAGTGTCATGGGAGTGGCGACAGGGTTGAGCCGTGTTGCCGGTCTTATCCGTGATATGGTGGTCGCCGGTATATTCGGAGCCGGTTTTGCTACTGACGCCTTCTTTATGGCCTTTACCATCCCCAATCTGCTCCGCCGCTTTTTTGCGGAAGGCTCCCTGACGGCGGCCTTCGTGCCTACATTTTCGGATGTCCTTCATAAACAGGGGGCGGACGAAGCTCGCAAGGTCGCCTCTATCTGCTGGACTCTCCTGATGCTGGTACTGGCTGTGGTTATGCTTGCCGGCGTGCTGGGTTCGCCCCTTATCGTGAAAGGGATCGGATTCGGATTCAGCGCCGTGGAAGGAAAGCTGGCTCTGACCGATCATCTGAACCGCATCATGTTCCCGTACATCTTCTTTGTCAGCCTGCTGGCGCTGGTAACGGGGATTCTCAATGTCTTCGGTAAGTATTTCTGGCCCTCGCTATCCCCGTTATTCCTCAACCTCTGCATGATCCTCTGTGCGTTGTTTTTCTCTTCATCCTTTGACGTCCCGATCACGGCCCTGGCTGTCGGCGTCCTGCTCGGTGGTATCGTTCAGTTCGTCATCCAGATCCCTGTACTGAAGAGCGTCGGAGTCCGCCTTCGGTTTAATGCCAATTTCCGGCACCCTGCCGTTCGTCGTATCGCCACCCTGATGCTTCCGGGTATAGCAGGCGTGGCCATCTACCAGATTAATGTTGTTGTCACCCGGCTGCTCGCCTCTTTTCTTCCGGAGGGAAGCGTCTCTTTCCTGTATTACGGGCAACGGCTGTTCGAGTTCCCCCAGGGCATATTTATTGTTTCTCTGGCCCAGGCAGTTTTGCCTTCGATGAGCCGGCAGGCCGCTCTTGGCGATACGGATGGGCTCAAAGAGTCCCTGCGTTTTGCTCTGGTCCTGATCGGACTGATTACCATTCCGGCCGCTCTCGGCCTGATGCTCTGTTCCCAACCGGTTTTCAGTCTTTTTTTCATGTCCGGCAAGTTTTCGTACGAGGATGTTCGCCAATCCGCCCTGGCTTTGGCGTTCTATGCTCCAGGGCTCCTCTTTGTCGGCGCGAGCCGGGTGATCGTTCCGGCGTTTTATGCGATGAAAAATACACGGACGCCGGTGTGGATCTCGTTCTGGACCCTTTTGGTCAATGCCGGGCTCGGTCTGGCCCTGATGGGGCCGATGAAGCATCTCGGGTTGGCTTTGGCTTTGACTCTGTCTTCCGTGTTCAATTGTATCCTTCTGGTGTGGGCGCTGCGGCGCCGTTACGGGCGCCTTGGGTTGAAGCCCGTGTTTCTGACCTTTCTCCGCCTGATTCCCGTCAGTGCTGTGATGGCCGCAACGGTGTGGTACGTGCTGCAGTTCGGGACCTGGTCCGCCATGGGGAACCATGGCATGAAGGCCGTCATCCTCGTTGCCGCAGTCTGTGCGGGCGTGCTGGTCTATGCCCTCGGTTGCATGGCGATGCGAATTCCGGAGGCTTCGGATCTGTACGGGCTGCTGCGTAAAAAAATCCTGCGGAGAGCGTGAAAGGAATCGTTGGGCAATGGCGTGGCATGTTGAACTCTGGACGTCTCCCGTAGGAGTAATCGGGCTTGTCGCCGGGGAGAAAGGTCTGCGGATGATGCTCATTCATGCAGACCCGGCCATTGTGCAGGAAAGCCTTTTCGAGAGTTTTCCCGATGCGACCCCTGGAGGGGATGATCCGCAGCTTATTCAGGCGATGTCGCAACTGGATGCTTATTTCCGGGGTGTACGAAAACATTTTGACTTGCTGCTGGATTTTTCAGCCCTGTCGCCCTTCTCCGAGTATGTGCTTCGCGCCCTGCAGACGGTGGATTATGGACGAACCCTCTCGTACGGTGAGCTGGCCGTGATGGCTGGACATCCTGGCGCCGCTCGGGCCGTGGGGCGGGTGATGGCCGCCAATCCGTTTCCGATCGTCATCCCCTGTCATCGGGTGATCGGTCGTTCCGGGGCTTTAACGGGGTATTCCGGTGGGCAGGGGCTTGCTACCAAGCAGAAGCTGCTTCTTCTGGAAAGGGCGATCGGCGACGCTATCCAAGACCTCGGCACGGAGGAACAGGGGCATCTCTTCGCACAGGACTGATTGTGCTACCGGTCTCGGCGCTGGCCTGCAGAGACCCAAAACACCTCTAGGCGATTGACTGGCGTGTGGGAGCAATCAGGTGAGTCGGCCGTTCTGGCGAAGGGCTTCGTACAGAACGATGCCCGCGGAGGTGGAAAGGTTCAGGCTGCGAACTTCCTGGGAGAAGATCGGAATACGGATAGCCCTGTCCCGATACTGTTCCAGAAGACTCTCCTCCAGCCCCTGGGTTTCCTTCCCGAATACGATGAAATCTCCCTCTTTAAAATCAGCCTCGACGTAGCTCCGAGCGGCTTTCTTGGAGGTAAACCACCAGCGGCCTTGAGGATTGGCCGCCTGGAGTTCTTCCAGACACTGCCAGCGTCGCAGAGAGACGGCAGGCCAGTAATCCAGACCCGCCCGTTTGAGATGTTTGTCGTCCAGTGAAAAACCGAGCTTTCCCACCAAGTGCAGGATGGTACCCGTTGCGGCGCACATCCGGGCGATATTGCCGGTGTTGGGAGGGATCTCCGGTTCGATCAGGACAATGTTGAAAGGGATGGGCGGTATCACGACGGTCATTTCCGAAAGCAGAGCCTGTGCGGCGGGGACATTATTGACGCCAGCGTTTGTGCACCCAGAACCACTGGGTGATTTCTTTTCTCACGGCAGCCTCTATCTGGTCCGTCAATACTTGGGTATTGCGCAGAATCGCCTCTTCTCCCGCCTCTTTTTCGAAAACGATCATTGATCCGAAATAGATGTCATAGCGATTGTCGTCCCGGCGGTAGGAAAAACTGGGAACGATGGGGGTTCCCTGTTTCATGGCAATCTGGGAGATGATCGGCGTTGTGTAGGCCGGCCTGCCGAAAAAATTGACCCGGACGCCTGCAGGCGGTGAGATGTGTTGGTCGAGCAGGATGGCGACAGCCCTGTTTTCGGCCAGGGCTTTGACAATGCGTCGTGCACCGTGCTTGGCCTCGATGACCTGTCCTCCCCCCGATTCACGAAGCCGTTTGAAGTAGGCATCTATATACGGATTCTTCATCCGCTTGGCCACGAAATCTACCGGGATTCCCAGCTTCGGCAGAAAGAAGGTGCCTACCTCCCAGAAGCCGAGATGTCCGGTGAGGATAAAGAGCCCTTTGCCAAGGGCCTGGGCTTCACGCAGATTTTCTATGCCGTGGAAGTGGAAATACTTCAGGTCGTCGTCACTCTTGAATTGTTCCATTTGCAGCATTTCCATGCCGCTCTTGCCCAGATGGCGGAACATTTTGGTAACGGTTGTCGCAAGGTCTTTTTCTCCCATCTCGGGAAAAGCCTGCTGCAAATTGATCCGAGCCTGCCTTTTTCGTTTTGGCAGGACGAACTGGCTGATCCAGCCGAGCTGCGACCCGACCCACAAAGCCAGATCCCGTGGAAGTACCCTGGCAAGAAATGCCAGGGGGAGAAAGAGCAGGTATTCAAGGATATTTTTTGTAGCACGCTTTTTCATGGAGAATCTTCTGAGACGGGAATCTGGTTAGGCGGCAGGAGCTTACCATGCACGGGGGAGAATGGCAATAAAAAGGGCCGGTTGAATACCGGCCCTTTGGGAGATTGTACGATCCCTTCAGCGTGAGGCGGCATCAAGGGCCTGATCGAAGTCTTTGATGATATCTTCGATGTTCTCTATGCCAACGGATACGCGGATGTAATCGGGGGTTACCCCTGCCGCCAGTTGTTCGTCTTCGGTCAACTGCTGATGCGTCGTGGTGGCCGGATGGATGACCAGGGTTTTGGCGTCACCGATGTTGGCGAGGTGGCTGGCCAGGGAAACCCCGTTGATAAACCTGCTGGCTGCAGTGGGGCCCCCTTTGATTCCGAAGCCGAGGATGGCGCCCTGGCCATCCGGGAGGTATTTGCGGGCCCGGTCATAATCGGGGTGTTGAGAAAGCCCCGGGTAATTGACCCAGGAAACCGCCGGATGATTCCGTAGGTGTTTGGCAAGCTCCATGGCGTTTTCGCAATGGCGGGCCATCCGGACGTGCAGGGTTTCGATCCCCTGAAGAATCTGAAACGCATTGAAGGGCGAGATGCAGGGACCCATGTCCCGCAGAAGAGTAAGGCGCATCTTCAGAATGTAGGCAAGATTTCCCAGCGCGGGATAATAGGCAAGCCCGTGATAGCTCGGATCGGGAGTGGTGAATTCCGCAAAGCGCCCATTGCCCCAGTCGAAATTCCCGGCATCGACGACGGCGCCCCCGATGCTGGTGCCGTGCCCCCCCATGAACTTGGTCAGCGAATAGCAGATGATGTTGGCGCCGTGTTCTGCCGGGCGGAAGAGCACCGGGGTGGCCACCGTGTTGTCGACGATCAGGGGAACCCCATGCCTCTTGGCGATCGCCGCGATTTTCTCGAAGTCGATGACGCAGTTCTTGGGGTTGGGGATTGTCTCCAGGAAGATTCCGCGGGTCTGCTCGTCAATAAGGGCGTCCAGTCCATCCGTCACCAGGGGATCGAAGAACCGCGTGGTGATGCCGAGACGGGGGAGGGTGTGATGAAAAAGATTGAACGTTCCCCCGTACAAGTGACTGGAGGAGATGATGTTGTCGCCGGAGCGGGCCAGATTGATGATGGCAAGGGTGATGGCCGCTGAGCCCGAGGCCACTGCCAAAGCTCCGCTCCCCCCGTCCATTTCCGCCAGGCGCTGTTCAAGGACGTCGGTGGTGGGGTTCATGATGCGGGTATAGATATTTCCCTGCTCTTGCAAGGAAAAGAGTGCTGCCGCATGTTCGGCGGAATCGAACGTATAGGACGTCGTCTGGTAAATAGGTACCGCCCTGGCGTGAGTTTCCGCATCCGGTTTCTGTCCACCGTGCAACGCGGCGGTGCCGATGCCTCGTTTTGATTCAGACATAGCGTCCTCCGAAATAAGGGATTCATTTGTGCTGCTAAGGTTTGTCAGACCTGCCTTTGGTTACTACGAAAGGAACTCTCCCTTTTGTTTCCAATATACCACATTGAAACGATAAGGAAATGTGATGCTGTTTATCAGGTGTAATCCGTAAAATCAACAGGAATTTGAACGCGGAAATAAAAAAAGCGGGCCTAGTGGCCCGCTTCAAAGTGACGTGAACTGGTGGGTTATTTTTGACTGGCCTGTAGCGCCTGCTCGACATCGGCAATGATGTCGTCGATATGCTCGATACCGACGGAGAGACGGATAAGATCGGGAGTTACCCCGGAGGCAACCTGCTGCTCAGGTGTCAACTGGCGGTGAGTCGTACTGGCAGGGTGAAGGACACAGGAGCGGGCATCCCCGACATGGACAACCAGGGCGATCAGTTTGGTACTCTCCATGAATTTGATGCCGGCCTCTTTGCCACCCTTGATGCCGAAGGTCATGACCCCGCTGGCTCCCTTGGGAAGGTACTTCTGGGTGCGGGGATAGCTGGGGTGGCTGGAAAGCCCGGGGTATTTGACCCAGGATACTAAGGGGTGTTTTTCAAGATAATGGGCGAGTTCCAGAGCGTTGGCGCTGTGTCTTTCCATGCGCAACGCGACGGTTTCCAGCCCAAGGTTGTTGAGGAAGGAATTCATCGGCGCCGGGGTTGTTCCCAGGTCACGCATGAGCTGAACGCGGGCTTTGATGATATAAGCCAGATTCCCGAATTTCTCGACATAACGCAATCCGTGGTAGCTTGGGTCCGGTTCGGTCATTTCCGGGTATTTGCCGGTATTCCAGTCGAAGTTGCCGCCATCGACAATCACCCCGCCGACGCTGGTGGCATGCCCGTCAATATACTTGGTCGTCGAGTGGATGACGATGTGGGCCCCGAGTTCAAAGGGGCGGCACAGGTAGGGGGTGCCAAAGGTGTTGTCGATGATCAGCGGTACTTCCATCTCCCGGGCCAGGGCGGCGAATTTGTCGAAATCGAGGACATTGAGGCCGGGGTTGCCAATGGTTTCGGCAAAGATGGCGCGGGTTTCAGGACGAAAATGCCTTTTCAAATCGGCCAGTGAGGCTTCCGGGTCGACGAAACTGACCTCGATCCCCATTTTGGGCAGGGTATTGGCAAAAAGGGAATAGGTCCCGCCATAAAGGGTGCTGGCAGCGACGATGTGTTGTCCGGATCGGCAGATATTCAGGATCGACAGGGTGGAGGCGGCCTGACCGGCTGACGTCGCGAGAGCCCCAACGCCTCCTTCCATGGCGGCGATCTTCGCCTCAAAGGCAGACGTCGTCGGGTTGCTGATGCGTGTGTACATGTGGTCAGGAAGATCGAGATCAAAAAGTTTGGCCACATGTTCCGCGCTGTCGTATTTGTACGTGGTGCTCTGTACGATCGGCACGATTCTCGGCTCTGTTGACTTGGGGCTGTAACCTGCCTGAATGGCGAGAGTTTCAAGTTTCCACTTGGTGTCCATGCGTGGCCTCCATTCCCCCTGAGGGTGAAGTAGTTTTTAGATGCGGGCCGCAATAATAGCAGATCAAAGGTGTTTTTACATGAAAAACTTGAGCGGATGACCTCTCTTGTTTATCCTAAGTATTCTGGAGCAAACGACAAGGGTATCGCGTGACTCGCGCATCCCGCCAACCGAGAAAATATGGCGATGGACATCTTTACTATCGAGGCCGTTACGGAGGAGTTGAAGCAGAAACTTTCCGGTGCCCTCATCAAAAAAATACACCAGCCCGACGCCTTGGATATCGTGTTTCGGTTCTGGACCGGCAGTCGAGAATATCGCCTGCTCGTTGCCGCCGATCCGCGAAGAGGGTGTCTCTATCTGACGGAAAAGGCCTGGCCGAATCCCTCGTCCCCACCGCGTTTCTGCCAGCTGCTGCGCGCACGCCTCTCCCGACTTGTCCGAATCGAACAGGTGGCGAACGAGAGGATCGTGCAGATGATTTTCGCAGGGTCACAGGGGGAACGATACGACCTGTATGTGGAGTTGATCGGCGGACATAGCAACGTGATTCTCGTCGATGAAAATGGACGAATTGTCGATGTCCTGAAACGAATCGAAGGGGAAGGGCAGGGGCGTTCCTTCCGGGCAGGCGACGCTTATGAGTTGCCACCACCTCGTGGACGTCTTCGCTTGGCGGATCCCCTGGACGAACTGCCCGATTCGCTGAGGAATGATCGGGATGTCGAAGACTGGCTGATGCGGGAAATGACGCCGATGACACGTCTTGTTGCTCGGGATCTGGCTGCCGGTATCTCCCTGGGGATCGCGCCCGAGGAGGTCCTCAGCGAATTTCGCACCCGCTGGCTCGACCGTCAGATGCAGCCGGCGACCGGATGGGTTTCCGGTCGTCCCGTTCTGCTGCCTTATGAGCTGCGCTATCTCGACGTAACGGAGGCCCGGGGTTTCGACTCGATGTCCGAGGCCGCCGAGGATTATTATTCCCGTCTGGTTGCGGGGGAGGGGAACGCCGGGGGGATATCCGAAATGGCTGACGCTGTGCGGCGAGGCCTGAAGCGGATCGCCGTCCGGCTGGACAAACTCACTCAGGAGAGTGAGCGGACAAAGGACCCCGATCGAATGAAACAATGCGGCGATCTCTTGATGGCCAATCTGTACCGCATTTCCCGAGGGGCCTCGGAGGTGATCGTGGAGGATTTTTATGCGGACCCGCCTCGCCCCCTGAGCATCGCTCTCGATCCCCTGCTGAGCCCCCAGGAAAATGCCGAGCGCTGTTTTCTGCAATTTAAAAAAGCGAAACGGGCTGTGGGGCATCTCGCGCGACGTCTGGACGAGTCCCGAGAGGAAGAGACCTGGCTTCAGGGGGTGGCCCTGTCTCTCGACGAAGCGCAATCGGCGGAAGATCTCGATGCCATTCGGACCGAACTCCAGGAGGCCGGCTTTCTGAAGGTCGAAACGCGCTGGCGAGGCAACAAGCGCGCATCGACGGATACCAAATCCCAGTTGCACCGATGCAAGAGTCCCGGCGGGTATGAACTGTACTGGGGCAAGAACAACCGCTCGAACGACTATGTCAGCCGCCATCTCACGGCGTCTGACGATCTCTGGTTTCACGCCAAGGATATCCCCGGAACTCATCTGGTGTTGAAACGACAGGCATTCAAGGGGAACATCCCCGATCAGGACATGCTGTTTGCTGCCGCCCTGGCCGCTGGGTATTCCCGTGCAAAGAGTGCCGGCAAGGTCGAGGTGATCGTTGCCAAGGGCCATCATGTACATAAACCGAAAGGGGCTCGCCCGGGTCTTGTCACGGTGGATCAGTATTTTTCCGTGGTCGTCGCTCCTATGCGCCTGTAATGAATAAAATTTTTTCGGTACTATTTTTTTGTTGCATTCGCCAAATCGTTTTGTTATAAAGTCCCTCGCTTCACGCCGAAGTGGTGGAATTGGTAGACACGCTAGGTTCAGGGTCTAGTGGGAGTAGTCCCGTGGGAGTTCGAGTCTCCCCTTCGGCACCAAAAAGCTCAAAACGCTCTGCATCATGCAGAGCGTTTTTTTTTGTTCTGTCTGTGTCCCGGATGTTTTGTCCCTTGAAGACCGGGGGGCTCTCTGTTACCATCAAGTGCCTATGAATCCCGCAATGATCCTGAAAAAATGCCCCATGTTTGCCGGTGTCGGAGAAGAAGATCTTCAATTCCTTCAGCAGGTCGGCAAAATACGTCGCCATGTCAAGGGGGAAGTGCTCTTTGCGGACGGCGAAGAAGCCCTGGGGTTTTACGTTCTGCTCGCGGGCAAGGTCAAAATCTACAAGCTCTCTCCCGAGGGCAAGGAACGTATCCTGCACATTATTCACCCGGCCGGGACTTTTGCCGAAGCGGCCATCTTCGGTAACGGCCTATATCCCGCATACGCGGAGCCGCTGGAGAGTTCCGAGGTTATTTTTTTCCCGAAGCACGAATTTCTCACCCTTCTGCAGGAGCATTCACGCATAGCGGTCAATATGATCGCAAGTCTCTCTCGGTTCCTGCGGCAGTTCACCACGCAGATCGAAGAACTGACCTTCAAAGACGTTCCGGCCCGTCTTGCCCGGTATCTTATCGAACTGGCCGGGGATGAGGATCGGCAGGTCGAACTGGGGATCTCCAAAACGCAGCTGGCGTCCAACCTTGGTACCGTCAGTGAAACCCTCTCACGCACCCTCCGAAAGCTCTCAGACGAAGAAATCATTTCCGTTTCGGGTAAGGTCATCGAAATCCTTGATCGCGATCGTCTGGAAGATCTCGCCCAGACCTATAAGGAATAGTCCTGCCGCCAAGCCGATATTCTGGATTTCCCCTGCTTCTCCGTCGTCCTGTTTCCTCTTCCCGTGAAATTTTGGAATTTTTTGACCGGTGTCAAAGAAGAATTCGGACTGTGGGTGTAGTCTTCCCTGCAGAGAATTCACGGAGAATCAAAAAAGGGCTTTGTCACATGACCCGAAAAGAAAAAAAAGATCTGAAAGTTTTGGCCCTTTTTACCTCGGTTTATTGTCGGGCTCATCATCGTGGAGAAACAAAGCCCCGCGATCTGGCCGAATGGAATGTCAAAGGGCTGGCGTTGTGCGAAGAATGTCTGGACTTTTTGAATTATGCCTTTGAGCGTCGGCTCAAATGTCCGCTTGATCCCAAGCCGGATTGCAAAGGCTGCCACATTCATTGCTATCGTCCGGGACATCGCGATAAGGTTCGTGAAATCATGCGCTTTTCAGGAAGACGACTGATTCTGCGTGGACGGCTTGATCTGCTCTGGCATTATTTCTTTTAATTTTTTCTCGTAATTGCCGATTTTTGACCGGCGTCAAGGATGGATGGCCAAAGATCGCCTACGATAACAAACACATGGATGACAAACTTTTAAAGATGAGGGAGACCATAATGATCCGGGAAATTGTGAAAATTGATGAAGAGAAATGTGACGGCTGCGGCCTCTGTGTCCCTTCCTGTGCGGAAGGGGCGATTCAGATCATCGAGGGCAAAGCGCGTCTGGTTTCTGACAACCTTTGTGACGGTCTCGGTGCCTGTCTGGGGGATTGTCCCCGCGGTGCCATCACTATCGAAAAGCGACAGGCCGATGCCTTCGATGAAGAGGCCGTGGAAAAACACCTTCAGGGAGCTCAACCCCCTCATGCCGCTAAACCTGCACCACAGACAGCCCATGAGCACGGGCATGGCGGCGGTTGTCCCGGTTCGAAAGTCATGAGTTTCGCCCCTGCCGCGGGCGGGGGATGCCCCGGTTCGGCGGTGCGCAGTGTGTCTGCTTCCAAACCGGAGGGCTCGGACGTTGTCGGAACCAGGCCGTCACAGCTTCGCCAGTGGCCCGTACAGATGCACCTGGTACCTCCCACGGCCCCGTTTCTTCAAGGGGCGGATCTGGTTTTTGCCGCGGATTGCGTACCCTTCGCCTATGCCGATTTTCATAAGGACTTCCTTCAGGGTAAGGCTCTGCTCGTCGGATGTCCGAAACTCGATGACAGTCAGGCTTACCTCAAAAAGCTGACGGAAATGCTGACTCGCAACGATATCCGCAGCCTCACGGTTTTGCACATGGAAGTTCCCTGCTGTTCAGGGCTGATCATGATTGTCCGTCAGGCGCTTGCCGCCAGCGGAAAAGATATCCCCCTGCAGACGATCAAAATCAGTATCCAGGGAGAGAGGATGAACTGATTTCCGTTAGGAACCAAAGAACAAAAAACCCTCCGGGAGCAATTCCCGGAGGGTTTTTTGTTGAGGGAGATGGCCATCGGCGCATAACAAAAAGAAGGACGCAGATGTCGTGAACGGTTCGAATTTAAGATAAAAGGGGGCTTTGTTTCCGTTTACGTTCAATTCGTAGCGTCCCGAACCATCTGCGTTCCAAACAAATCTCCTCAACAAAAGAAGGGGGCTAAAGAGTGCTCATCCCTGAGCCGGTCGGGCCGGACATTGAGGCAACTCCGAATCCGGGCAGGGACATTCCGATGTTTTCGGACACTGGCCGTTGAGGGCCTTTTCACAGAGCTTGCCGGTAACTTTCGGACAATCGCTGCAGGGTGCCGCATGCGTTTGATCCCCTTGCTCGGTGAGGGCGCGTGGGCAGGTTACTTGCGGTGCTCCGGCATTGTTGTCTTGCAGACCCGGATGATTGGGACAGTGGGCGCACAGATCGGAGGCCGGCTGGAAATCTGACGGCGCCGACTGGGAGGCAACACTCGTTGGGTTGGTGTTTTGACCAGAGCCGTTCGCGGATTCGCGTGAATCCATTTCATTCCCCGTACAGGACGAAACAAGTAATATCAATAAGGTAGAAAGCAGGAAATTCCATTTCATAAAAAAGGGCCTCGCTGAAAGGGGTTTAGCCAGAGGGTGTTTGCTAATTTCATTCCAAAAATAAAAAGACGGTGTATTCCGTTACGCAGTCTTGCGATTTGGTTCCCTCTGTTGACTCTTCGAAAGAGATCACGTATGAATGGCGGGGTGACTCTGTTCTCAGGAGGGAGATCGTAGGCATGACGGAAAAGCTGCTTGCAGGGTGGGAGGCCACAACGGTTGAGAAGGAACTGCCGGAAGGTGTCGGTCTGTTGAATTTTTTTTCCGGGGAATCCCTCGAAGATTTTCTCGAGGGGAAGCGTTACGGCAAGACGTTCAATCTCGGGCTGTTCGCCACCTTTATGGCGGTTGAGATGGAAACGTCTCCGGGGAAGAGGATCCTTATCCGGTTAACCCCCAAGAAGACACGCTCCTTTACCCCAGCCGATTTTGTCGGAGGTCTCAGGAGGATCATGCCGGGGCGTAACCAAGACATCATGGACGCTGTAGATCTTTTTCTTCGACCCGCTATCGGGGTAAAAGGCCTTTACGAAAAAACGTATCCGTACGTGGCTGCCGCCCTTATGCTTCTTGGGGGCGCGACTGTCCTCTATATGACCGGCGTGCTGATATGGGCCGCCTTGCAGGATTAACCCTTTGGATAGCCCTCGCTACTTGGGCGGGGCCTGCGGTTCTGCATTTTTATCCACCGGTGCCAGATACCAGCCTTTTCCTTTCATACAGGCCCTGAATATGTCCTCCCGGTATTGAAAATACAACGGGGTGGGATACCCCCAATATCCGGGGTAATAGTAGTAATTGTAGGGGTGGGACGGGAATCTTCGGTAAGGCCAGTCGGAGTCCCAGTAAGGATCCCAGTAGGGGTCATTCCAAAAAAGCCGTCTATCATAGTAGGATCCCGGCGGCACGACCTGGTTGGCGTATCGGTAACACTCATCCTTGTCCTGTCCGAGCAAGGTTTGACTGCGGCCTTCAGCGTTGCGCCATTCGTATTGGGGAAAACTGCAGGCCGAAAGAATCATTGCCAGTACCCCGATCGCCAGCTTTAATTTCATAAGCCCTCCTTTCCCGGCAGACCGGGATCTCCAGGACATTCTTTTACCGTCCGTTTTGCGCGGGGGCATCCTTTTCAGATGTCGGAACCAATACCCATCCCCTGCTTTTCATGCAGTTACGAAATTCCGTCTCTTTCTCGTCCCAGTATTCATCGCCATAGGGAATACCGATCCATGTGGAAGAAACGGTTTGCGCTGCCTGTTTTTGACAAGCGTCACGGTCCTTGGCGAGGACCTCTGCACCCACCCCTTCGGGATGTTGCCACATCCACCTGGGCGGGGAAGTACAGGCGCTCAACAGGGCAAACAGACTTCCCACGATCCAATAATGCATTGTGTTCTCCACCGCTATGCTTATCTACATTCATATCGCGGCGGTTATGGAATGCAAGGGGGAGGGAATTGACAGGGGAGTCCAGTAAACGTATTCTAGCGTCTGCCATTCGGGGTGGACCGCAGCTATTTTTGATACACACAACCAAGAGGGGCAGGTTTTGAATTTATCCACGACGTTCCAGGATTTTTTTGCAGATGACCGCACCGCACTTGTTGTCGGTGGCTTTTTAGGGGCTTCGGCCCTGATCCTTCTCGGCGTATTTCTGTGGAAACGCTGGCAATATTGCCGTTTTGTCTATCAATTCGAATTGTTGTGGGATAAGGCCATCCAGCCGTACTGTCCCGGCTGTCGCAAGCGCCTGGCCGATTGGCAGCAGCATGCCAGTATAAAGTTTCGCAAGGATGCCGAAGGAAAAACGGTCAAGGTGCCGACCACGTATTATGCCTTTCATTGTTCCCGTTGCATGAAAACGTACCGACTCGTCGATTCCGACGGTTACGAAGTGACTCTTGAAGAAGCCCGTAAACAGGTGGTTTTCAAGCCCTTGTGCAAATAACGACACCCTTTGGAGAGGTTCCCATGTTATTGCCTCTATTGCAAAAACGCCGCAGCATCCGAAAATTTCTTCCCCAACCGGTAGAGCAGGACAAGGTGACTCAGCTTGAAGAGTCTCTGCTGCGCTCGTACTCTTCCCGCGGGAACAACCCCTGGGAGTTCATTGTCGTGAACCAACCGGAAATCCTTGAAAAACTCTCAAAGGCCAAGGAACATGGCAGCGGATTTCTGGCCGGTGCTCCACTGGCCGTCGTTATCTGTGCGGATACCGGAAAAAGTGACGTCTGGGTTGAGGATTGTGCGATTGCTGCGACGATTTTGCAGTTGAGTGCCGCGTCCTTGGGACTGGGCAGCTGTTGGGCGCAGATACGTCAGCGGACGCACGGCCAAGGGCAGAGCGCCGAGGATTTTATCCGGGAGATGTTTGGTATGGACGAGCGGTACAGTGTGGCGGTTGTTGTCGGTATCGGCTATGCGGACGAACACAAAGAGGGACACGCCTTCAGCTCCCTGCAGTTCGATAAAATTCACCACAATGGCTTCGTTTCCCGCTGAGATCTGTAGGCCGGGTGCGATGTTTTTTAAACAGACAGAGGAATCATGACGGGTAAAGATCTGGCGAAACGTCTTAAAACCAAGAATCCACCTTGCGTTGTCGATGTGCGCAGCATTTTTGAATTTCGTAGCGGACATATCCCCGGTGCCATCCATTCTCCGTTCTGGAAAATTCTGTTCCGTATGGCCGGGTTGCCCCAGGATAAACAGAGCCTTGTGATCGTGACCTGTGAGCATGGCCCTCGTGCCCAGATGGCCAAATCTCTGCTTTCGTTCAGCGGATACAAGAGGGTTGTCCTGCTGGAGGGACAAATGTCGGGATGGCGGAGGGCAGGGTTACCCCTTGAAAAATGAGCTGTTACGGTTTTTTTTACAGTTTTCGGCGTTTAAGCGGAGAGGGAAGGCCATGGCCTTCCCTCTCTTTTTCCAGACTTCACCATTTCGTCACTGGTGAATGCGATCCTGGTCTCTCAGTCTGTCTTGATCTTGCAGCTTGTCCTGGTCTTTGTCGCGATCCCGGTCCTGCAATCTGTCCTGATCTTTTAACGGTTCGTCAGTCGACAGATTATCCTGGTCTTTGAGTTGCAGACGTTCCCGTTCCTGGGTTTGAATTTGTTCCTGTTCGCGGTACTGTTGCTGACTATGAGACCTCTCCTGGGTCTGTGTCTGTATCGATGTACCGGACATTCCATTGTTGGCACCCTGGCCTTTTCCCGCAGCGAGCGTTGGAGAGGCTAGCGCGCTGCTTACCACGAGCGCCAGCAGGGTTGAAAATATCTGTTTTGTTGTCATGGTTTGTCTCCTTTCGCCTCTTTTCCATTTGGTATGTTGTTCCTGTTTACAGTTATTTAGACGTACGCGGTTTCTTTGATGTTTACGTGGAATAAGAACTTGTTAATTGTTTGCCGCTTTTCGATGCGCCTTCAGGTGCAGTGCCATTTATTTACCGGCAGTTTGATGCCATAGACGTACTTACGAGGAAATTATTTTATGAAACGCTATCGGGAAATTTATCAGGCGGCCCTCGATAAATGGGGAGTGGAGGCTCAGTATGATCAGGCCATTGAAGAGTGCGCCGAGTTGATCGCCTCTTTGAAACATTTGAAACGCAACAAGGTGGACGAACAAGCCATTATTAATGAAATAGCCGATGTCACGTTGATGATCGGACAATTGACGTATATGTTCGGAGAACAAAAGGTTGAAGACGCCATGCAGGCAAAGCTTGTTAAACTGCAGGAACTCTTGAATGCCCGTTAGGTGTGGCTGCTTACCTGCAGGAACAACTGAAGAATTCCTTCTTTACGTTTCCTACAACGGAATATTTTAGTCACGGTTGAATCTGCTTTTGTGGTTTGCGATTTGTAACGATCGAACAATAGAAAAAATTTTACGCATCGCTATTGGGGGGGGCCATTGGAGGACCACAAGGGGAGCCTGTCCTGGCTGTATTCCTTTCTGGTCATCGATTTCCGAAGGTCACGCTTAACCTTGCCAAAACAGGGAACACGCTGAGATTAAATTTCTTTTTGTTGTCTCTGGATAGGGGGTAGAGGGATTTTTGGGGGCGTATTTACTTGATGTTTCACCAACGCTTTCTTCTTTGTCGCGACAAAGAACAGAATGATCCCTTATTTCACCGGGATAGCGGGTGCGTTTGGTGGTATTAAAATATTGTTCTTGAGGCAAAACGTGTTTTGGGTGAAAATAGTGCGCCCGAACTTATGCCTGACACATACCTTGTTGGCCCGGAGAAAAATATTCCTGGCTGCGTAAATCAAGAGGTTTTCGTGATACGTCTTGAAAACGTCAACAAATGGTTCCATCAGCTTCATGTGCTCAAAGATATCAATCTTCATGTATCGCCAGGTGAAGTGGTGGTTATCTGCGGCCCAAGCGGTTCCGGAAAAAGTACCCTGATTCGCACCATTAATCGGCTCGAACCGGTGCAGCAGGGAAAGGTTGTCGTTGACGGGGTGGATCTGGAGGATCCGAAAACCAACCTCACGCAGCTTCGGGCCGAAGTCGGCTTTGTTTTTCAGCAGTTTAATCTGTATCCCCATATGACGGTTCTGGAGAACATCACCCTGGCTCCCTGTATGGTCCGTCGCCTGACCCGAAATGACGCCGAAGAACTGGCAAGGGATCTTCTGGTCAAAGTAAATATTCCGGATAAAGCGGAAGCCTATCCCATGCAACTGTCAGGTGGGCAGCAGCAACGCGTGGCCATTGCTCGCGGGTTGGCCATGAAGCCAAAAATCATGCTCTTTGATGAACCGACCTCGGCACTGGATCCCGAAATGATCAACGAGGTTTTGGATGTCATGAAGAACCTGGCCCGGGAAGGGATGACGATGGTGTGCGTCACCCATGAGATGGGTTTCGCCCGCGAGGTGGCCGACCGCGTTATCTTTATGGACGAAGGTCGGATTATTGAAGAAAACACACCTACGGCCTTTTTCTCCAACCCTCAGAACGAGAGAACCAAATCCTTCCTGAGCAAGATCTTGACTCATTGATGAAATGCTCATGTGCCGTCCATAACAGGGTGGCTTGGTGTCCCCTAATATCCAGAAACAGGAGGAAACAATGATCAGTCGCAAGATTCTGGCAATGGCTCTGCTTCTCTCGCTGGCCTCGATCGGGGTGGCTTTTGCAGGACCTACCTACGATCAGGTCATGAAAAGCAAGGTGATCCGCGCAGGCATCATGACCGATTCCATTCCCGGGGCATTTTACAATGACAAGAAGGAGTGGGTTGGGTTTGACGTGGATATCGCCGAGGAAATCGCCAAGCGTACCGGAGCCAAGCTGGAGCGTGTTCCGGTGACCAATAAAACACGCATTGCTTTTGTGCAGCAGGGGCGCATCGATATGTCTGTTGCAAATATGACCCACAAACGTGAGCGCGACAAATCTATCGATTTTTCAATCACTTACTTCTTTGACGGGCAGAAGCTTTTGGCCAAAAAGGGCCAATATCACGATGCCAAGGATTTTGTTGGCAAGAAGATTGCCACCATGCAGGGAACGACCAGCGAAATCAACGTGAAGAATCTTCTCAAGGAACTGGGTGATCCGGATTACGAGAAGAACGTCATTTCCTTCCAGAAGGAATCCGAGTGCTTTCAGGCTCTGCGTATGGGCCGGGTAGCGGCCTGGTCGACCGACAGCACGATTTTGCTGGGTTATGCCGCTCAGGTTCCCGGTGAATTCGAACTGGTCGGTGACTTTTTCAGCGACGAACCCTATGGGATCGGGTTGCCTGAGGATGATTCCAAATGGCGCGATCATATCAATTTCACGCTTCAGGATATGTGGCTCGACGGCACCTATAAAAAGATTTACGATAAATGGTACGGTCCCGAGACCCCCTATTACTTCCCGCTCACCCGTAAAATTGAGATCTGGCCCTGATCCTTTGTAGGACCGACAACGTAATGTCCGTCATGCGGGCCCTGTTTCAGTCGATTCAGGGCCCGTTCGGTATACGGTCTGCCTTCGCACAGGATGAAAATGCTTCGACACTGGCTGGAAAAACGCTGGATACAGTTCTTGGTACTCGCTGTCATGGCGGTAGCGGGGATCATCTACTGGGGCTGGTTTTTTGATTTTGGCTACCAGTTTGATTGGCGCGTTCTTTATGAGGTGAACGCGACCTATGGGGAAAATCTCGGTCTCAAACTGCTGTCCGGGTTGGCGGTTACCCTTGAAATAACCCTGATCAGTTCTTGTGTGGCCTTGGCCCTCGGGACCCTGTTCGGTTTGGGGCGATTGTCGCATTTTAGACCGGTTTACTGGATTTCGACGTCTTACGTTGAGTTCTTCCGTAATACGCCACTGCTGGTCCAGTTGTTCTTCTGGTATTTCGCTTTTCCCATGATCCTTCCGGAGGGGATCCGGGAATGGATTTTTGCCCACAATTTCGAATTCTGGAGTGCGACTCTGGGGTTGTCGGTCTATACCGGATCCTTTATGGCCGAGGTCATCCGGGCCGGGTTGCAGTCCATCTCCAAAGGGTTGCTTGAAGCCGCCTATTCATCCGGACTCACGTATTTTCAGACGCTTCGTACCGTCATCCTCCCACTGGCCTTTCGGGCCATCATTCCTCCTTTGGGCAGTGAGTTTCTTAACAACATGAAGAACTCCTCCCTGGCCATGGTGGTCGGCGTCGCCGAGTTGTGCTGGCAGTCGCAGCAGATCGAATCCCTGACCTTCAAAGGGTTCGAAGCCACCACGGCTGCCACGGTACTTTACCTCGGACTTTCCCTGGCCATTTCGGCTGTGCTGAATATGGTCAATCTGCGCCTTCAGGTAGCCCCCCCGGCGCAACGAAGCCTCGCTTACAGGGTTGCCGATGTTTTTTTCTGGCCGTTTGAAGTGTGCTGGAAAGCTCTTGCGCACCCGCTCTCTTTGTTGTTCGGAACGCGCCGCCAATCCTTGCGCTATTCTCCCTTTCGAGCGGCTCTTAGGAGCCTGAGGTTGATTCTGCAGAAAGCTCTCTCCCTGTTGCTCAAAGGGGCGGTGGTGGCCGTACTGGTCTATCTCGGTTATGAGGTGCTCGTAGGGGTATCCCGCTTGAACTGGTCCATTGTCGGCCAGAATATCGGGACTCTGCTGATCTGGCGTTTTCCCCAGACTGGCGAGGAGGATTTCCTCTGGGGGCTCGGGGGCTTGAGCTTCTCTATCCTGATGGCGGTCATCGCCATCAGTGCCAGTTTCGGGATAGGCCTTCTTGTCGGCCTCGGCAGGATGGCCAGAAACAGAATTTTCAGTATCCCCTGTACCCTGTATATAGAAATCATTCGTGGAACCCCTTTGATCATGGTGATTTTCTGGGTGTATTTCTTTCTGCCGATTTTCATTCATACGTATCTGAATGTATTCTGGAGCGCAACCATTGCCCTGACTCTCTTTACCGGAGCCTATTTGGCGGAGATTGTTCGCGGGGGCATCCAGAATATTCCCGCCGGGCAGTTTGAGGCCGCGCTCAGTACCGGACTCAACTATTACAGGACGATGCGATATATTATTCTTCCTCAGGCCCTCAAACAGATGATTCCAGCGATTGTCGGGCAGTTCATCGCGATATTTAAAGATACCTCGCTGGCCTATGTCATCGGAGTTCTGGAGTTGACGTTCGTGGCTCAGGGACTGAACAATCGTCTGATGATTTATCCCTTTGAAATTTACAGTACGGTAGCTGTCCTCTATTTCCTATGCTGCTATTCCATGAGCCTTGTTGCGCGCAGACTTGAGCGTCGGCTCAGTCCCGAGAAGGTTCTTTTGAGGCTTTGATCCCCAAGGAGGTCCAGACAATGGCCGTCATCAAATGGCAGGAGTGCTATGCAACCGGCGTGGCGCCTTTTGATCAGGATCATCAGAAACTCGTAGCGCTGATCAATGACGTGTATGAAGCGATTCGTAAAGGGGATGGGGACGAACGGATCGGTGAACTGATTCAACCCTTTCTGGTTTATGCTGAAAGCCATTTTGCCCGTGAAGAGTCGGCCATGCAGCGTTATGCGTTTTCCGGGTACGAAAAACACCGGGAGGAACATCAGGCCTTCCGCAACCATATGGATTCCTTGTTGAAACGTGCCGAACGGGAAAAAGTAGACGGAATGGCCCTGGATCTTCTTAACGTGATGCGTCAGTGGCTGTTGAACCATATTCTGGTTACGGACAAGGAGTATGCCTCTACCTTGCAGTCGGTTGATTTGGACTGAAGGGAACGATATCGGCAACTCCATGGTAGAATTTTGAAAAGGGTCTCTTAGATTTCGGAGGGATTAAAGAGATAAGGGCCGTTTTCTGGAGTCAGTTTGTCGGGATCGGGCGATGGGTGATAAGGGTGAAAGGCTCCTTGCGGTGGGGGATATCCACGGCTGTCTCGATAAGCTCGAACAGCTTATGGAGCAGGTTTCGCCCAAGGATGCCGACAGGGTGGTATTTCTCGGAGACTATGTCGACCGAGGTCCCGATTCCCGAGGGGTTCTCAATTATCTTTTAGACTTTAGAGCTCAATTCCCTCGCAGTGTTTTTCTTAAAGGCAATCACGAAGCAATGTTTCTCGATTACCTTGAAGGACGTGACCCCGTATCCTTTCTTATCAATGGTGGCATGACAACCCTGCAGAGTTATCGTGCTGCCGGCTATGATACGCCTACAACAGAGCATGTCTGGTTCCTGGAGGGGTTGCCGCTCTATTACACGACGGACGAATTCATCTTTGTCCATGCCGGTCTCAAGCCGGGAATTCCCCTCGATACCCAGCAGGAAAGGGATCTGCTCTGGATCCGCGGGGAATTTCTCGATTCGGAGTACGACTGGGGCAAGACGATTGTTTTCGGCCATACTCCTTTGATGTCCCCTCTGATTGCCCCAAGCAGAATCGGCATCGATACGGGTGCCGTCTATAACCGAAAGTTAACGGCCTGCGAAGTGAAAAGCCGTCATTTTTGGTCCGTCTGAATAATCCATCCTGGAATCGGCCTTTTCGTAAATTTCCTCTCCAGCAGACAGGTAAGGCTGGAAAGTTCTCCGCAAATTCTCTAAGATACCCCCTTCGTCGACAGGGTCAGGGAATGATTTCTTCCTGCGCGGGCAGGAACTGTTTGCTGAGGAAAGGTCATGGCGCAGGATAAGGTTTTTTCAGAAAAAAAAGAGCTCATCGAACCTTTTACGTTTAACGAGCAGGTGGTGCGTGTTTTTGACGACATGATCTGCCGATCCGTCCCCCTTTACAGGGAAAATATCCGTCGTCAGGCCCAGCTGGCAGCCCGTTTCTACAAAGCGGGAACGGTGGTGTATGACCTCGGCTGTTCCAACGGCAATACGGGGTTGAATATTTGCCATGAAATGGATCAGGCACCTTTTTCCATGGTCGGCGTCGATAATTCGGCCCCCATGCTCGGTGCCTATCGTCAGCGCCTTGAGGGGCACTTCCGGGCAAAGGATGTCACGCTGATTCTCGATGATGTGCGTAGCGTGCCCCTTGAAAACGCTTCTGTCGTCATCGTTAACCTGACACTGCAGTTTCTCCCCCGGGAAGACCGCAAAGAACTGGTCCGCAAAATTTACGAGGCCCTTCAACCCGGAGGCATTTTCCTGCTCACGGAAAAAATCATCCATGAAGAGCCCCTCCTCGACGGTTTGCAGCAGGAGTTCTACTACCGGTTCAAAAAGGAAAATGGCTATTCCCAATTGGAGATCAGCCAGAAACGGGAAGCCCTTGAGAATGTCCTTATCCCGGATACCCTCGACGAACATTTTGAACGGCTTCGTTCCTGCGGGTTCAAAAAAATGGATGTCTGGATGAAGTGGTTCAACTTTGCGTCCCTCATCTGTCTGAAGGAAAACGGACCATGATCAGTGTTTTGAGGGATATCGAACAGCTGGAGCTCGAGGCTTATCGGGCTCCTCTCGAGGATCTTCTTGCTCGGAAAGAACGGTATATCGAGCAGGTTGACGCAAAAGGACGCCGTTACCTGAATACGCTCAAGGCGCTTCCCATGATTACGCCTTCCCATATTGATTTCAATGCCGATTGGGTACGGATCGGCTCGCAAACCGATTTGAATGAAGAAGAGAGAGACAGCCTTGTCGAGGCTCTGCAGAGTTACAGCCCCTGGAGAAAAGGGCCATTCACCCTCTTTGGAATCGACATCGACAGCGAGTGGATTTCATCCCAGAAATGGAACCGGCTCAAGAATCGAATCGCGCCTCTTGCCGGCCGCCGTGTTCTCGATATTGGCAGCAGCTGCGGATATTATATGTTCCGTATGGCCGCTGCCGGCGCCCGTTCGGTGATCGGGCTCGAGCCTTACCTGACCTTTTACTTCCAATTTCTGTTGCTACAGCATTTTGCCCGCGTTCCCTCTCTGTACAGCCTTCCGGTCAAGTTTGAGGAAATGCCCCTGTTGAGACGCTATTTCGACACCATTTTCTGCATGGGGGTGCTGTATCATCGCCGATCTCCCCTCGATGCTTTGATGGAAATCCGCCACAATCTGCGCAGGGGAGGGGAGCTGGTTCTTGAAACCCTGATTATAGAGGGTGACGGGGATTACGTGCTGAGCCCGGCGGACCGTTATGCCAAGATGAACAACGTCTATTTTCTACCCACCGTACCCTGCCTTGAGAACTGGCTCAAACGGGCCGGCTATGACAACATCCGCTGCATCGATATCACACCGACCACCTCGCATGAACAGAGGCGAACGGAATGGATTCAGACGGAATCCTTATCCGATTTCCTCAACCCTTCGGATCCGTCAAAGACCATTGAGGGGTATCCTGCCCCTGTGCGAGCCATTCTTCTGGCGGAAGCACGCTAAAGAGCCTGAAGAACTTTTATCCGTAAGGCTCTGGGGCAACCTTTAGCGCTTGCTCCGGCGGATGTACTCTTTGATTTCCTCCCGGCTGATCAGGGGGAGGTCGAGAAACTGGATCGCCATTCCGGGCGGCAGGTCTGTTTTCTGCATCCAGTCCCTGTGATTGGCCCAGGCCACTCTGGCCCGACAGGTAATGGGAGAAGCATTGTCTCTCAGCTTGAATTCCATGTGAATCTGGGTGTCCCGGCGAAGAAGACGGTCGGTCTCGATAAACATGCCGCCCGTGCTGAGATCGAAGGAATGGCGTTGCACCATCTGCTCAGGATCGGGCCCATAGCAGACATCAAGACGGATCTTGATCCGTTCAGAATCTTCATCTTTCAGGTTCAGAAAACGATAAGCGGTTGCCAGAAAGATGTTGCGGTCAATCGGCTTGTTAAGGATATCGTCGCAACCGGCATTTCTGCAGCGCTCCAGATCCTCCTCGTCCTGACTGTTGGTGATGATGACGACTGGAATATGCTGCAGCTGAGGGTCCGCTTTCATTTGCAGACAGGTATCATCGCCGTTTCCATCAGGCATGAAAAGATCCATGAAGATCAGGTCGGGGATTTCTCTGCGCGCCACCTCAAGAGCCTCATTGCCGCTGCGTGCCGTAAAAAGTTGGCAATGCTCGCGCCGAAGGTATTCTGTTTCCATCGCCAGGAACAGCCCTATATCATCTACCAGTAATACTTTCTTCTGTTTCAATCTTTCCTCCTCACACCGTTAAATCGCGGTCAATGCATTTCGCCATTTCCCCGGTGTTATTTGCCATTTTTTCCCAACACCTGTCTCGTCTTAGGGATTTTGCCCCTGTGAACCGGGCTTGTGACTTTCTGGGCATCTTATAGCAAAAAGGACGCCATATTTGAGCCGTCCAGAAAAACAGGACCCAGGGCGCTGCCATTTTGGGATATTTTCGGAATCTAAGAGGAGGGGCGGATCGAAAGGATAACTTTTTAACAGGAGGTAGAGGTCGATGCCTCCAATAACGACGGCAGCTCCAGGATCTCCCCGATGTCACTGGGGGCCTGGAGCTGCCTGTTGATTAATCCGATTTTATCGTGTTGGCTCAACTGCTTTTTCAGGATTCGCAGCCAGACCTTTCACCATTCCGAACATCAGCATGATGGCGGGCAGCAACTGTGCGACAACGATCAAGGCACAGAATCCAAGAAACACCCAAACAACGATCCCGCTATTGTCTTCTCTGATACCTGCAGCGGCCAGGGCCGAAGTGGCGGAACCGATCAGAATGGCTGCCGTACCGATAAGTTTAGTCATGGTTTTCATAATGTCCTCCTAGGGTTAGAGGTTGAAAGCAGGTGCCGCATCTCAGTTTTCATGAACGTTCAGTCGCGACTCCCATAAGCCTTTGATCATCGAGCCCAGCAGTATCAATCCCGGAATCAGTTGGCCGATTAGAACTACGGCGAAGAATCCGACGAAGATTGTTGTCAAGAGGCCACCGCTTTCCGTGACGGGGTTGGCGGCGAATGCTGCACTGCTGGAAGCCAGGGTCATCAGGATGGAACTACTTATTCTTTTCATGGCCGCCTCCTTTGCTGGAGTTTTGTTTGTCTTGTCTTTCTATATAGCATCCCCTGTGCCAACAAATTAAAAATTACAAATTATTTATAACCCTCCGGAATTACGATGTAATATTCTCACGGCATAAAAACTGCGCATTTTTTTATGGGGAAAATGTATGAAACGAATATGCATCTCCATGTTGGCAGAAACAGACCTTGCTTAATGCGCTATGACTTAACATGTTGGAATTATTTGTAGATTTTGCGAAGCTGATATGGATGTTTTTTTTATCCAGAGGTATATCTTCGTTTCTCGATACCTTGCCCCTTGAATAGAGATATTCAAATTTTTGCTGTCCTGTTATAAAGAAAGATATTTATTCGTGGATTTGGAACAGGTATCGTAATGCATCAGAATTGATGATGAGGAGATGGTATGGATGTTCTGGAAGACGGACTGTGTTTTGTCTGCGGGGCTGAAAACCCCATAGGGCTCAAAGCTTCTTTTGTGGTAGATCGGGACACCCGCAGCGCAGTGTGTCGATTGCAAATCCCCAAGAATTTTCAGGGTTGGAAGGATGTGGTCCATGGGGGGATTCTCGCAACGCTTTTGGATGAAACCTGTATCTATGCCTGTCGGTCGATAGGAAACAGTTTTGTGACGGCCGAGTTGAATCTCAAATACAAAAAACCGGTTCCTGTGGAAACGGAGGTCGTTCTCAAGGCGAAAATCGTGGAAGAAAAACGAAAAGTCCTGATTGTGAAGGCGTCTCTGGAAATCGACGGACAGAGTTATGCCCAAGCAGATGCCAAAGTCTTTAGAATGGATGAGTCTGCCGCATGAGCTACGGAATCAGCCGGGGCGAGGCCCTGAATCTTCTTCGGACCCATGTCAAGAACCCCAACCTGGTCAAGCATTGCCTGGCCACGGAGGCTGTGATGCGGGCGCTGGCAACGCGCTTCAATGAGGATCCGGATAAATGGGGGATTGCGGGATTGCTCCACGATCTGGATGCCGAAAGTCACCCCGATTTAAAGGAACATACCAAGGAGGCAGAAAAAATCTTGAAAGCGCGGGAGATCGACGAAGAGATCATCCAGGCGATTGCTATGCACAATGAGACCGCTCATGGGATCAAACGCTCCGATAGATTCCATCACGCGTTAGCGGCAGGGGAAACCATCACCGGCCTGATCATCGCTACGGCTCTTGTTTATCCTGATCGCAAGCTTGCTTCCGTCAAGGCTAAATCGGTTAGAAAAAGGATGAAAGAGAGAGCCTTTGCCGCAGGCGCGGACAGAAACATTATTCTGGAATGCGAGCAGATTGGTATACCCATCGAGGATTTCTGTGCCCTGTGCCTGGAGGCCATGCAGGGGATTTCCGATGCGCTGGAGCTTTGAACCGGGTGTTTTGTCAAAGGCCGCCTTTCTTGTCGTGAGTCGATATGATTGCAAAAATTTTCGCTGAACTTCATCTAGGACATTATGAACTGGAAATATCCCTGCGCATTTTATTGGCGGCCTTGGCGGGGGGCTTTATCGGCCTGGAACGAGAAAAGCATGGTCGTCCCGCAGGGTTAAGGACCCACCTCCTTGCGGTGGGCTCCTGTCTTATGGTGATTGTGTCCGAAGGGTTTTATCTGAAATATGGGAGTCTGCCCGGAACCTCCGTCCTGCGTTTGGACCCAGCCAGGGTTGCGGCGCAGATCGTTACCGGTATCGGTTTTCTCGGTGCGGGCGTCATTCTCAAGGAAGGGATATCCGTTCGGGGGCTCACGACTGCGGCTTGTCTGTGGCTGGTTGCCGGTTTGGGCATGTCCATAGGGATAGGGCTGTATTTCCCGGCTGTTTTCTCAACGGTCCTTGCGGTACTCAGCCTTCTTTTCCTGAAAAAGCTCGAACCCGTTATCGGTAAGGACCGCTACCTCAGTCTGAGTGTCTTCGGTGAAAATCGTCCCTTACTTTTGGATGACCTGGAAGCCCTGTTTTCCGGACTGAAATTGCGTGTCAGCGATCTGCAGATGAACACCGATCTCGTGAACAATCATATTCAGATCGATGTGATAGTGACCAATCATCATCGCCGGATAGGCAAAGACCTGACCATGGAAATCGTCAAACTCGAGGGAGTCAAGCGCGTGAGTTTCAAGTAAGACGATGGAGTCCCCTGCCGATTCCGGACTTCTCGCCGTTGATCTTGGGCTCAAAACCGGTTTGGCCTACTTCGGCCGAGACGGTTTGCTTAAATGGTACCGCTCCCAGAACTTCGGTACGGCGACGAGGCTCAAACGCGGCATCGTATTGCTGCTGAAAACCTACCCTGATGTGGCTTTTATCGTGATGGAAGGGGGTGGGCCGCTGGCCGAGACATGGAGAAGAGAGGCTGGAAAAGCCGGGATCGCGGTCTTGCAGATTCATGCGGAAGTCTGGCGGAAAGATCTCCTTTTGTCCCGCGAGCAGCGAACCGGTGGGTTGGCTAAGCGAAACGCCGGGATTCTTGCCCGAAAAGTGATTACATGGTCCGGGGCGGCACGGCCGACCTCCTTGAGACACGATACGGCAGAAGCCATCCTTGTCGGGCTTTGGGGGGTAAAAAGGGTGGGGTGGCTTGATAAAACACCTTGCTGGGATGCCGAATGAGGCGTCATGACGACTCGTATTTTCTTTGTACACGGTAAGGAAAGTGGTCCTTGGGGGAGGAAGATTCAATTCCTTGCCCCGCTCGCACGTGCGAAGGGATTTTCAGTGGAGAGTCCTGATTTCAGAGGGATTCTCAACCCTGAAGACCGGGTGGAGCACCTTCTTCTGGAGGTTTCTAAGATGGCCTCTCCTGTCGTTCTTGTGGGTTCCAGTATGGGGGCGTATGTGGCAACGTTGGCATCGCACCACGTGCAGACGCTAGGTCTTTTCCTGCTGGCACCGGCTTTTTATCTCCCCGGGTACCGTAACCAGAATCCTTCTCCGGTCGCACCACATGTTGTAACCGTCCATGGATGGCGCGATAACGTCGTTCCGGTTTCTCATGCCGTGCGTTTTTCTCGGCAGCATAAAACCATCCTTCACCTTGTTGATGCCGGGCATTCTCTCGACGAATGCCTTCCCTTTCTTGGCGAGGTATTTACTCTCTTCCTCGGCGATATTCTCGGCAATCCTTCCTTTGTGGCACGTTAACACGACAATCGTCGATACGCGGCCCTTCAGATGCCCGTCACAGACAAAAACCAGCTTTTAACCAATCCAAAGATCCCACCGGCTTCAAGGGTTCCGCCAACCAGCGCGGCGATGGCCCAGATACCGACCAGCAAAATGACAGACAAGGTGAGGATAAAAGCAATCCGGAACGTAATTGTCAGAAGTTTGATGGCAAGCGCGGAGGATTCCTGGACTTTGATTTGTGTAGCTGTAGCGACTGAGTGTTTCATGGTGACCTCCCTAACTTATTACCTGCGTAAATTATAACAAAAACGGTTATGGATAGCCAGGTTACAAAAAAAGAGGGAGGTACCTGCGTACCTCCCTCTTTTAGCAATTATTCCGGCGTATAATTAACCGCAGGTCTGAGGCTGGGGGCCGTCAGCAGCATGGTCATACAGGAACTGCTGAATGTCGAGAAGGTCTTGTTCGCTCATTCCCTGGAAGACTTCAGGCTTGGCAGCATGCTTGTCACGCTCGAAGAAACGGTCCCACTGAACCATGGTTTTGCTCAAAGGGGTGAGGTTGCCACCTTCAGCACCTTCGGCGTGGCAGGATTTGCAGTTTTTCTTGTAAAGGTATTTACCTTTTTTAGGGTTCCCACCCGTTACGGCCAGAGCAGAAGTGGCGACGAAAGCGACCAGAAGGCAGGCAGCCAGGACTTTGAAAATGTTCCGCATGATTTTCCTCCGTTTGGGTTTTAGGTTACCGGTTCCTAACGGCAACCCGGTTTAAAAATCGAATCATTATATAGCGAATTATTTATGATGGCAATCATTACATGCAGTGGGACCATTTTTTTCTTGGTGGCAGGTTTTGCAAAGGGCATGGGCCGTTTTCATGTTCAGGTCCAGTTTGGCGGGTTCTCCCTCCCCGTGACAGGTGGAGCAGACAAAGGATTCACTGTGCTTCTTGTGGTTAAAGGTAACGTCTCCTTTTTTGTTTGCAAGTACAACCGTGTCGTTTGCGATGGCAAGAGTGCCTACCGAAAGAAGAGCGGCGGCGAATGCTGCAGTAAGAATCGTTTTCATGGCGAATACCTCCTTTGGTGTGTGTGATTGTTTTGTTTCCCGGTTGAGCAAACGGTAGCGTCCCTGAGATGGAAAATCATTCGATATCTATCGGAATTCGACCAGATGTCGACTTTATAATAAGTAATTACAGGTAGTTGTGTGTTGGAATGTCGGGTCGAAAAGAAACTCGGATCATCAAAAAAATACAATAGAAGGAAAACTTTACCCTTTGCGGACAGCGAGGAACCTCCTATACTCACTTTTCTGCTTCGCATAAAGAAGCCATGTATTAAGAGGGATCTGTGACATCGAGTCAACCGCAAGCAAAAAGCCAAGAACAGGGGAGGGAAGGCCTGATCGTCGCCCATTACGGCGTGGCGGTCGAGGTGCGGTTTTCCGATGGCGAAAGCCAGAGTGTTCGCGTCAAGCGGCAGTCGGGTCACGTGGTTGGCGACGAGGTCCTGGTCCGGGGTGATATTCTTCAGAGATTGCCGCGACGTACCGAGATGTGTCGCCGAGATGTTCGGGGGAAGGTGCGTCTGGTCGCGGCCAATCTCGATGTCGTCGGGATCGTGGTTTCTGCATCCCCGCCGCCGCCACGCAGTTATGTGGACCGGGCGATCGTCGCCGCAAAGGCGGCCGGAATCCATCCTTTTCTGGTGGTCAATAAGATGGATCTTCCCTCTTCCGACACCTTTCTCGCTTATCTCGAGACGATATATCAATCGGTTCTGACCCTCTTTCCGTTGAGCGCTTCTTCCGGGCACGGTCTTGATGCGATCCGCAACTATTTGTCGCATGGGCACCGCTGCGCTTTTGTCGGAACATCCGGTGTGGGGAAAAGTTCTCTTCTCAATGCTCTTGTCCCCGGGATCGATCTTTTAGTGGGCGAACTTAGCGAGGATCAAGGCCTAGGAAGACATACCACGACCGTTGCCACCCTGCATGCTCTGGCAGGTGGCGGTGAGCTGGTCGATACCCCGGGCTTTCGCGATTTCGGCCTGGTGGATGTAGCGCCCCTGGAGATGGCCCAGTATTTCCCCGGCTTTGAAGCGATTCTGGAAACCCCTTGTCGGTTTCGCAACTGCTATCATCAAAAGGAACCTGGCTGCTCTATTTTGAAGGCCTTGCAAGAGGGAGTCTTGGATCCCGACCGCTATGAAAGCTATCTTCATATTCTGGAGGATCTCAAGGCGGGAGAAGCAGCCCGAAGGCCGTATTGACATCGTTGTTCCGGTCTTTCGGAGCGACGGCTGGGATAAAATCAAAAGTCGTTATAGTTTCGAGGGAACCTTCTTGACACTCCCGAGCGTGATTGCTATATTTTCGGCCTGTTAAATCTTTTTAGTGAGCTTAAAAGGGCTGAAGGGCCTTTCCAACCGATGTTTCATCCCAACCAGGGTCTTCTCCTGATAGAGCAGACTGACCGTTTGAGTTCCAAGAGGGCGTCATGACGACAACCCGATGCACCCTGACTGTGCGTTATGCCGAAACCGACGCTCAGGGAATCGTTCACCATTCGAATTATCTCGTGTGGTTTGAAGAAGGGCGCTCCGATTTTCTTCGCCAGCAGGGGGTGAACTATACGGATGTCGAAAAAGCGGGTTATTTTATCGTCGTGGTCGACGCCCAGCTTCGTTATAAATCGCCGGCATTTTACGAAGATCGGCTGTGTATTGAAACAACGCTGGAAAAATTCCGGGGAAAAGTTCTCGAGTTCAGTTATCGGGTCCTGAATCAGGATGAACGGCTGCTTGCCGAAGGGCGCACGGTTCATATGGTGATCGGCAAGGACAGGCGACCGGTCTCTCTCCCCGAGGGGATGCTGCCGAGAACCTAGGAAGGACGAACGGGATGACAGAAATCCGCAGACATCTGAAAAAAGGCCTGGTTCAGGTTTACACCGGCAACGGCAAAGGCAAAACGACGGCTTCGCTCGGATTGGCCTTTCGCGCGGCGGGACACGGCTTTCGCGTACGTATTCTTCAGTTCATGAAGGGAAGTACCGTTTACGGCGAACTGGAATCCGCCAGGCGACTGGCCCCCGAGATCACCATCGAACAGGTGGGACGGGATACCTTCGTCTCCAAAGCCAACCCTGCAGAGGAAGATATCGCCCTTGCCCGGGCCGGATTCGAGAAGGCCAAGCAGATCCTGTTCTCCGGCGACTACGACCTCGTTATCCTGGACGAATTGAACTGTGCGGTCGACTTCGGTCTTATCCCTTTGGAAGAGGTCAAGGAGATGATCCGCAACAAACCCGTCCATACCGAACTTGTCATGACCGGTCGGGGAGCGCATCCTGACGTCATGGCTCTCGCCGATCTGGTGACCGAGATGAGGGAAATCAAGCACTACTATAATTCCGGACAACACGCCCGCAAGGGAATCGAATCTTAGAGGGACAAAGGAGAGAACACATGTCAGAAAGAAAACTCAGGCTGCTGGTAGCCAAGCCCGGTCTCGACGGGCATGATCGTGGCGCCAAAATCGTTGCCCGGGCCTTTCGCGATGCCGGCTTTGAAGTGATTTACACCGGTCTGCGCCAGACCCCGGAGCAGATCGTCAACACGGCCATTCAGGAAGACGTCGATGCGGTGAGTCTTTCCATCCTGTCCGGCGCCCACAATACCCTGTTCGCCAAGGTGATCGAATTGCTCAAAGCCAAGGGGGCGGACGATATGCCCGTTTTCGGCGGCGGTATTATCCCCGAGGATGATATTCCGGGGCTCAAGGCTGTCGGTGTGAAGGAGATCTTCACCCCGGGTACGAGCACGGAAGACATCAATACCTGGGTGCGGGACAACATCAAGCCCAGAGCCTGATCCGGAGTCCCCTGCCGGAGCTCACATTTTTTGCTTTACGCTGCGGGCCCTCGGTGATGAGGGCCCCTCTTTTTGATAACCCGCCTATTGTTGGACGATAGTCTGAATTCATGGATTTCCATCTGACCGAAGAGCAACAGAGCCTGCGCGATCGGGTCAAGGACCTGGCGCTGACACATATCGCCCCTTATGCCGCAAGCTGGGACGAGCAGGAGATCTTTCCCGCAGAAACCATTGCCACCCTGGGGGTCTCTTGGGCATGACCGCCCCTGTTCAATACGGCGGCATGGGTCTCGATCCCCTTAGTTATGTCGTCGCCCTTGAAGAAATCGCCCGCTACGATGGGTCGATCGCTTTGACCTTGACCTCACACAACACCCTGGCGTGCGGGCACCTGAAACGCAGTGGTACGGATGAGCAAAAACAGCGGTATCTTCCGTTGATGGCCAGCGGTAAGTGTCTGGGGGCCTGGGCTCTGAGCGAATCCCAAACCGGAAGCGACGCGGCGTCAATCCGGACAACGGCACAGAGAAAGGGGGATCACTGGATCCTTCGGGGCTCCAAGATGTTTGTCACCCAGGGCTCGGTGGCGGGGCTCTATATCATCATGGCCCGAACCGGTACGGGGGATAAACGGCACCACGGCATCAGCGCCTTTCTGGTCGAGGCCGGCACGAAAGGGCTTCAGATCGGTCAGAAACTCAAGAAAATGGGGTGCCGGGGCTCCGATACCACGTCCCTCGTTCTCAAGGATGTCGGCGTCCCCGCAGGGGCGCTTTTGGGGCAGGAAGGCAACGCCTTTGCCGATATCATGGGGCTGCTGGACCAGGGACGCACGGGCATCGCGGCCATGGCGGTAGGGATCGCCCGCGGTTGTCTTGAAGAGGCCGTATCCTATGCCCGTAAACGGAAGCAATTCGATCAGCCGATCGGTAAGACCCAGGCGATTCAATGGATGTTGGCCGATATGGCTACCGAGATCGACGCGGCCAGGATGTTGGTCTGGCGCGCTGCCGAGAAGATTCATGCCGCAGAGCCGTGCACCCGGGAGTCGGCGATGGCCAAGCTGTTCGCCTCGGAAGTTGCCACCCGTGCGGCCAATGTCGCTCTGCAGATCCATGGCGGGTACGGCTATCTGCGCGATTTTCCGGTCGAGCGGTATCTGCGTGACGCCAAAGCCTGCGAACTGGGCGAGGGGACCAGCGAAATGCAGCGGCTGGTCATCGCCCGGGATCTTCTCGGGCGCTTGGCGTAACTCAAGGAAAGGATGACCCTGCCATGTCTCTGGCGGAAAAAATATTGAACGGCG
Source organism: Desulfuromonadaceae bacterium (assembly GCA_003250235.1). Classification (GTDB taxonomy): domain Bacteria; phylum Desulfobacterota; class Desulfuromonadia; order Desulfuromonadales; family SZUA-540; genus SZUA-540. The sequence continues at coordinate 1,026 of QKGY01000088.1, read as the reverse complement.
ATGTCCGCTCGGCGGCTCGCCTGATGCGTGACATCGATGATGGGATGGCTAGTGCCACTGCGGAACTGAAGACTCTTTATCCCCATACCGGCAAAGCTTTTATTATAGGCATCACAGGCCCGCCCGGGGCGGGCAAATCCACGCTGACCGATAAGGTGATCGAGGCGTACCGGAAAAAAGACAAAACGGTTGCCGTCGTAGCTATCGATCCGACCAGCCCGTTTACAGGAGGCGCCATCCTGGGGGACCGTATCCGCATGAACCGCCATGCCTCTGACGACGGTGTGTTCATTCGCTCCCTGGGGACCCGTGGGCATCTTGGCGGATTGTCCAATTCCACCAACGACATCGTCAATGTTTTCGATGCCATGGGGTGGGAAATCATCATCGTCGAGACCGTCGGGGTCGGGCAGGACGAAGTCGATATCGTTCGCACCGCACACACATCCATTGTGGTCAGTGTTCCCGGTCTTGGTGATGACATCCAGGCCATCAAGGCAGGGATCCTTGAGATCGGTGATGTGTTTGTTGTCAACAAGGCCGATCGCCCTGATGCCGACCGCACCGTGCGTGATCTGGAAGTGATGATCGAGATGAATCATCCCCCCGAGGGTGAGTGGTGGCCTCCCGTCATCAAGACCGTCGCCGCCCGCCACGACGGTATCGACGAACTGATCGAAAAGATTGAGGCTCACCGTAACTACCTCATTCAAAGTGGCAAATTGGCCCGCTTTGAAGAAAACAAGAGCGCCACGCATTTTACCGAACTGCTCAAGGACGGTCTCTTTCGCCAGGTGTACACGCGCCTGCATGCTGACGATCGTCTGGCCCGCACCATCCAGGCCATTGCAAAGCGCGAAGTCGATCCGTATTCGGCGGTTGAGGAGATTCTGAAACACAACCTTAAGTGAGAAAGCGAAATCGTCCAACAAACGGTTGACAGGGTAAGGGCGAATTGATATAAAGACCTCCCTATAAAGGGCGTTTAGCTCAGCGGGAGAGCACTGCCTTCACACGGCAGGGGTC
>QKGY01000154.1 GCA_003250235.1 Desulfuromonadaceae bacterium | reverse complement strand
GACACAGACCACACTCGGCTTCGCCGTAAGCAGAGAGGCAAGGTTCGATTCGTGAGGATCATGACACTCCGTACAGGCCCCTACCGCCGCCGGGCCGTGAACCACCTGGGCATTGAATGCCTGGCCGTCATGGCAGCTGAAACACAGCTGCCGCAAATCCCCCCCGGAGGTTGGCAGAAGCGACGGGTTGCTGCCATGCGGCTGGTGACAAGCCGTACACTCCCCTTCTGCCACGGGGGCATGCACCACGCGTTTCTTTCCCATGGCATCGTGGCACTGGAAACAGAGCTCGGCCCCTTCCGCCACCAGCCCCATCGTTTTCTGCCCTTTTACGGGGTGTTTATCTCCTTGCGGCTGATGACAGGACAGACACTCTTCGCCCTGCACGGGAGCATGCAACGATGCCTGCGGTTTCATGGTCGCATGACATCCGGATGCAAGACACCCCTCCGCACCGGCGCCTTTCGCAACCAGAAGAAAAACCGCGAGGGCACAGGCAACGGTTAGACGTTTTTGGGAATGGATCGGCATCAGGCCCCCCTGAGTGTGAACATACATGCGATTACAAAATCATTGACATTGAGACGTGGCATCATTTTCCGAGTCGGGAAATTCTCCACCACCCCCCACATGCTCATCCTGAGGATAGTTCTCAAGGCCAAACTTTTTCCTCCGGTACCTGAGAGTGTCGAGGCTCATCCCCAGGCACTTCGCCGCGCGGGTCTGGTTGCCGCCATATCGGGCAAGGGCCTGCATGATATACGCTTTTTCAACGGCTTCGATGGAAATCCCTTCGGGAGGAAGAACGACTTTGGGAAGGCTGGGGTCCTGAACGGACAACGACTCGGAGAGCGTCCGAAGCGGATCGGGCGGATAGGGATAAGGTTCAGAGGTCATGACAGGCGTGTTCGACAACGTCGTCTGCGCAGGGATTCCCCCTCCGGACCGGACTTCAGCCGGGAAGAATTTCGGTGTGATCAGAGCCCCCTGCTCCATGATCATGGCCCGTTCGATCACGTTTTTGAGTTCGCGGCAGTTTCCCGGCCAGCTGTACTGGTTAAGGCACTCAAGGGCTTCGGGCGAAAGCCCTTCGATCTTTTTGCCATACTGGCGATTGATTTTTTCGACAAAGTAGGAAGCGATGTGCGGAAGATTCTCCTTACGCTCCCGCAAAGGCGGCAGCTGAATACTCAACACGTTGAGCCGGAAAAAAAGATCGCCGCGGAAGGTTCCTTCCTGAACCATCTGGAGAAGATTCTGATTGGTTGCCGCAATGATGCGCACATCGACTTCGCTGTCGCGATTGCTGCCCAGCCTGCGGTAACGCTTGTTTTCAATGACCTTGAGAATCTTCGCCTGCATGGCAAGAGGCATATCACCGATCTCGTCAAGAAATACCGTGCCTCCGTCAGCGGCGGCAAAGATCCCTTTTTCCTTATTGGCGGCACTGGTAAATGCGCCTTTTTCATGACCAAAGAGTTCGTTCTCGAGAAGATTTTCGGGGATGGCGGCACAGTTCACGTCAATAAAGGGCTTGTCCCTTCGGGGACTGTGCTGATGCAGGGCTCTTGCCACCAGCTCTTTTCCCGTACCACTTTCGCCGAGAATGAGGACCGTCTTGCACTCGGCCTCGGCGCAGACTTTGATCATCTTGAAGACTTCCATCATTTTGGCGCCCGTACCGACCAGACGGTCGTAGTCGTCCTCGGGAGTCAGGGACTGGCTGCACGCATTGACGGAAATATTGAGAGTTCTTTTTTCCAAAGCCTGATTGATGGTCTGATGAATGGCACTGATGTTGAACGGCTTGCCGATGAAATCCTCAGCCCCTCTCTTAAGAGCCTCGACGGCAGAATCCATATGAGAGTTGGCCGTAATGATGATAACGACCAGATCGGGATCGTGCCCCTTCATCTGCATAAGAAGATCGAGGCCATTGGCGTCCGGCAGAAAGACATCGAGCAGAACCACATCCGGCCTGAAGGAAGCCAGCTTGGCAAGAGCCTCCGCCCCTGTCCCGGCGGTTTCGGTAATGTACCCGCTCTTGCTCAAAGACGTGGCCAGCGACCAGCGAATCAATTGTTCGTCATCAACGACTAGAATCCGATTTTGCGCCATCCAGCCTTCCTCCTTGTCCATTCCCGTCAAAACAAGCCATTGATCATTTTCATGACCGAAAGAGAAACATCAGCCGTAATTACAAAAAGATCAAATTCAACAATTGCAATATAGCATTACATTTATATATAGTTAACTTATTTTAATTTTCTCCAGATAAAAAAAAGAGTCAATATAATATTTTTTAATAAAAGAACTATATTGCGTTCAATCGAAGGCGGACAATAAAATATTTACCGGGGATTTTAATCGATAGATATATAATTAATTTTTATTAATATCAATAATCCCGCACACTCAATCGTAAAATGTAGTTCAAGCGTCGATTAAACATCCAACCAAATTCCAATTCGCAGCCATTTACTACCGCACTCCCCTCCCCGCCAAGACATCCTTATGACTTGCCCCATGGCGGGGTAAAATCACCGCATGCATCGAAGGGCGGTGGGGATTTGCACGCCCCGTTTGGGCATATCCCCTAGAAACAGGGTCGGCACCAAAACCGCAAGAGGAAGAAAAGATCACTACCATATGTAATTTAAGGATGTTAGAGCATCACGGCCCCCTCGGCACACCCCCTGCAAATATACGATTTTATCTTTCCGACCAACCCGAAACGGCTATCCGAAGGAGACGTTAGAAACCGGGCATGATCGACCGCAAGGTACTGCGTCCCGAATGTCATTTGATGCGTGTATTGAACTTGATTTGAATGCGAGGAATCCTTGGACGCCCTCAGGTTTCATCTTTTTTACCGATATGTGCTGATCCTTTTGTGCTTGGGCTTTTCCACGGAGTTGGCGTACGGCCAGGATGAACCGTCTCTGGAACTTAATGCCACCCATTGCCGTCTGTGCCATCGTGAGGCCCCGAAAGATATCGATGAAGCGGGGCTTTCCCACAAAACACAAGTCAGCTGCATGGATTGCCACCAGGGGCATCCCCCGCAGCAGAGGGAAATCATCCCCGCCTGCAATCAGTGTCATGTCGATAAGCCGCATTTCGCTCTGGAGGCTTGTCTTCAGTGTCATAAAAACCCGCATAGGCCGGGCGAGGTGAGCTTCCCGGAGAAAACCACGACTCCCTGTCTCACATGCCATGAAGAACAGGGGAATCAACTGGAAGCAAATCCCTCGTTCCACAGTCAGCTGAGCTGCACAGCCTGCCACACCGCCCATGCGACGCCCCCTGCATGCACGGAATGCCACGAGTCCCACGCACAAGATATGCCGGCAGGGGCATGTACGAGCTGTCATGAAGCACATCGCCCTCTGGTGCTGGCATATAAACCGGATACACCGACAGCCTGGTGCGCAGACTGCCACTCGGACATCCTGGGGAAACTGGTCGGCAGCCGAAGCCGGCACAACAATCTCCCCTGTACAAGTTGCCACCCCGACAGACATGGCACGATACAGCCATGTCGCAGCTGCCATGGCACCCAACACGACGCGACGTTGTTGAGCCGTTTTGAAACCTGCCAGGCCTGCCACAACACCGCCCACGAGTTGAACCTTTGAACGCAAGAAACATCGTAAAAGCAGAAAGATCCGTGCCCATAAATGGATAAGCCGATCGAATACAACAGACGCGCCGAAGACAAAATCAACCTGCCGGGGAAAACGGTTTCGTTGAACTATTTCGGCAACGATCCGAGTCTGGACTACGCGCACAAAGTGATGGCGGAGAGCCAGGAACGCCTGGAGAAAATCTTCACCAGCGTTCCCGTCGGGATTCTGGTTATCGACGCGGAGAACCATCAGATCGTCGACGCCAACCCCAAAGCGCTGGAGATGATCGGGGGGCGCATTGAGAAAGTGCTGGGAAACGTCTGCCATCACTTCGTATGCCCTTCCGAAAAAGGACAGTGCCCCATTACGGACAACAACCGGCATATCGACAACTCGGAGCGCAAGCTGCTCACTCTCGATGGAAAAACCATCCCCATTCTCAAAACCGTGGCGATGGTCGGTATCGGAGGGAGAAAGCACATTATCGAAAGCTTTCTGGATATCTCAGACCTGAAGCGGACCAAACAGAAGCTTCTCGAAAGCGAAAAACGATACCGGGATATTTTCGACAATGTCAGCGACATGGTCCACCTGATATCCCCGGACGGTTTTATCTGTTACAGCAACCCGGCATGGGAGCACGTATTAGGTTACAGTCGGGAGGAAATGACGCATTTCAACATTACCGACATCATCGCGGAACAGTACCGCAAGTCGTTCATGTCAACGGTGGCCAGACTCTCTGCAAAACAGAAACCGGGCCTGGTCGAAACCGTCTTCATGGCCAAAGACGGCCGGGAAGTTCCCGTCGAGGGTAATATCAACTTTCAGAAAGAAAATGAGGTTCTGACTGGCATCCATCTGGTGTGGCGGGATATCACCGCACGCAAGAACGAGGAAAAACAGATGGAACTGTTGAACAGAAAACTTGAAGACATGGTGGAAGAAAAAAACCGTCAACTGCAGGATGCACAGATCAAACTGCTGCGGGCGGAAAAGATGGCGACGATCAGCGGCATGGCGCACGGCACGGCCCATGAGCTGAACAATCCGGTCAGCGGCATCCTGTGTGCCGTGCAGGTCTTACGGGAAAGCAAGCAATTGCTGCTGAACGACAAGGAAACTATCAAGGCCGCTCAATGGCTTGAGGCCATTGAGCGCGCGGCTACGCGATGTGTCAAAATCGTCAATGATCTTAACGTGTTTTCCGACCATGAAAAAACGACCTTCCTCAAAACCGACATCCGGCATGTTATGAACAAGGCGGCGGAAAACCTTACGGAAGAACTGCTTGAGAGAAGAATCACGCTGATGCATCGCCCCTCGCCCCCACTCCACAAGATCGATGCAGACCCCTGGCAGATCGAAAAGCTGTTGACCAATGTCCTGCACAATGCGACCAGGGCCGTCCCCGACGGAGGGCGGATTGAAGTCGAGCTGAGCCTGCTCAACGAAATCGATGCTCCCAAGTCCGTGCGCATTTCACTGCGTGATAACGGGTGCGGCATCCCCAAAGCCAACCTGAGCAAAATATTCGATCCTTTCTTCACCACCTGGGCCATCGAGAAAGGTACGGGACTCGGGCTTACCGTCTGCTACGGGATCATCAAACGCCATCATGGCGACATGGACGTTTTCAGCGAAGAAGGCGTCGGCACAGAGGTCGTGATCACCCTTCCTTGCCAGCAGCCGGACCTCTAAACGGCCTCCGCATCACAGGATGCCGACCACGGCTCCGGTCATGCAGGTGGCCAGCGTTCCCGCGATGATGGATTTGAAACCGAGACCGACGATTTCCGAGCGGCGCTCCGGCACCATGGTCCCCATCCCTCCAATCATAATCCCCAGACTGCCCAAATTGGCAAAACCGCAGAGGGCATAGGTCATGATCAGCCGGCTGTGTTCACTCAAGGCATTGCCGGGAAGCGCAGCAAGGTCCAGATAGGCAAGAAACTCATTCAGGATGGTTTTCGTTCCCAGCAGACTGCCGGCGGTCACCGCTTCGGACCAGGGGACCCCGATCAGCCAGGCCAGAGGTGCCAGAGCCCGGCCGAGAAGGTACTGCAGAGTCAGCGGTTGCTCCCCAGGGGAAGGTAGCCATTCAAGTCCCTGGTTCACGAGACTTACCAGGGCAACCAGAACGATGAGCATCGCCGTGATATTGAGAAGCATCTTCAGCCCCTGGCCCGTCCCCTCCGTAATGGCGTCCATCGCACTCGTCACGTCTTTCGGAATGCTGACATTTCCCTCGGTCGCCACCCCGTCGGGGGGAACCATGAGCTGGGCCACCACGATCGCGGCCGGAGCGCTGATCATCGAGGCCGTCAGGATGTGACCGAGGGCATCGGGAATCACCCGTTGGAGAATACTGGCATAGAGGACCAGAACGGTTCCGGCGATGGTGCTCATGCCGCAGACCATGACCGTAAACAGCTCGCTGCGGCTCATCTGCTTCAGGTAAGGGCGAATGAGAAGAGGGGCCTCGATCATGCCGACGAAGATGTTGGCGGCCGCCCCCACACCGACAGCCCCGCCGATATTCAGGCTCCTCTGCAGGACCCAGGAGAAAAACCGCACCACCGCCGGCAGGATGCGCCAATAGAACAGCAACGAGGACAGACCGCTGATCACGAGGATGATCGGCAGAGCCCTGAAAGCGAGGGTAAAGGAGGCTCCCGGAGCCGTTTCCACATAGGGGAGCGAGCCTCCCCCCAGAAAACCGAACACCATGGCGGTACCTGCCATGGTCGCCTTATCCAGAGCAAGGGCAACGTGGTTCAACCCGAGAAAAAGCCCCTTGAAAAGAGGCAGTTTCAACATGGCACCCGCCAAAAGAAACTGCAGCCCGACTCCGACAACGACCGTGCGAAGGGGAACATGACGGCGGTTTTCACTGACCGCCCAGGCCATCACCAAAAGGGTGGCAAGCCCGAAAACACCATGAACAAGCATAACGGATCCTTTTTCAGCCAGGGACCTTTCTCCATGGACACACAGCACTAAACGGAAAAGTTAGAAACAGCCGCTACGGGGTATATACGTTTTTATCCCGACGGTCTGCGGACAAAGACGAGATGCTCCAGAATCAGCACGGCCAGAACGCCGATGACGAATCCGTTACCCAGGATGGGGCGAAGGACGGAGGGAAAGCTGGCCGTGACCGGTTCGGGGAGAAAGGCGATGATGGTGCCGAGCAGCAGCGAGAGCCCGAGGGTGAGTCCATCCTGAAACTGGAATCCTCCTGGAGAGTTGAAGGCCACCATCATACCGGCAGAGACCTGCGCGCAGAGAATATACAGAAGAACGCATCCGATCACCACCCCCGGGATCGTAGTCAGAACCAGAAGGGTCGCCGGAGAAAAAGCGATCAGCATCAAAACCAGTGCTGCAGGCAGCAACGCGAAACGGGAAGCACATCCGGACGCCATCACCACCCCGGGGCTGAGAGAAAAATTCACGGGGCCGAGCACTCCAAGGAATCCCGCCAGGATATTGGCCCCACCCGTGATGCCTATCCCCCGGCTCACCCGGGATTCCATATCGGTAGGGTGAAGAATCTCTCCCATGGAGGTAATCGAGCCCAGATCGTTGATGGCGAGCGCCAGGTAGCAGCAGAGAAAGGAAATCAGCACCCCGGCGTCCAGCACGGGATGGAGCGTCAACTCTCTCCAAAACCCTGCGACCAGGGGTGCAGATGCGAAGGCTGATTCATGGATTTCAGTCTGGAAAACACCATGATAAACCAGGCTGCCGAGCACCATGGCAACCACAATGAGAGCGGCCTTCCAGACCCCCGTCATCAGTCGGTGCAGAATGAACATTCCGAACAGCAAGGCAAAACTGAAAAGGAGATTGCCCAGGGGGGGATTCCCGGACGACAGGCCACACAGAAGTCTCATGATCGAAGGGGCCAGGGTAAAGGCGATCAGCAGCAGAACCAGAGCGACAACCCGGGGGGTGAAAAGTTTCTGAATCAGCGGAAAGAGTCCGAAAAGGCTGAGAAGCGTCAGAGTCGCGCCGCCGATCATCATAGACGTGTACAGAGTGTCCAGTCCGGAACCCCGGCTGGAAACAACGCCGACAAGCAGGACGGCAGCCGGACCCAGCACTAGGGGGAGACGATGGCCTGCCAGCACCTGAACTCCGAGGGTCAAGGCCGTTACAAAAAAAAGCTTCTGAAGATAGAGAATGACTGACGGATGACCGTTGCCGAAATGCATCTGACCGACCAGCATGCCGAGAATGACGACTCCCGGTACGGATATGACCAGCCATTGAAGACCGTAAAGAATCAATTCGGAAAAGGTCGGCCATTCATCGAGCCCACGTCTGAAGTTCACGCAAACACCTCCATCGCTTCGTTGTCGGATGCCGTCAACCGCCCCCTTTTACCACAGCTGTACGCAACGCGCCATAGAAGGTTTATGGGGCAGGGTTCGCTGGGGCACTTCCAGAACTGCCCTGGGATCGAGGATTCCTCAGCTCAATCGGGAAGGATTTTTAATTCAATTTTCATTCGGGATATGCTATCTCTAAGGTCCATTAACAAGGCCCCATGGTCCGGTTCCATTCATTCAGCTCCCCTTGAACGACAGGGTTTTAACCTGCCATGATTCAGATTTTCAATGTTTGCAAATCCTATCAGAAGGATTCCAGCGCCCTTGAGGACATCAATATCAAGGTGGGCAAAGGGGAATTCCTCTATATCACCGGGCCCTCGGGGGCGGGCAAGTCAACGTTGCTGAAACTCCTGTACGGCGCGGAAAAACCTTCCCGCGGCCAGATTCTCATCAACGGGCAGAACCTCACGCGTATGGGCCTTGGGAAGATCCCCTACATGCGTCGCCGGCTCGGCATCGTCTTCCAGGATTTCAAGCTGCTCAACACCCGCACCATCTTTGAAAATGTGGCCTTTCCCCTGGAAGTTCAGGGAAAAAAGCGGTTCGAGGTCGGCAAAAAGGTCTACCAAGTTCTGAAACATGTCGGGCTCGAGCACAAGCTTCAGCGCCGCCCCCTGGAACTGTCGGGCGGAGAGCAGCAAAGGGTGGCCATCGCCCGTGCGCTGGTCATCGACCCGCTGGTTCTGATTGCCGACGAACCGACAGGCAACCTGGACCCGGAAGTCACTCTGGACATCATGGAACTGTTCAAAAGTGCCAACGCCCGCGGATCTACTGTGCTTCTGGCCACCCACGACAGGGAAATGATTCGTCAGTTCCCACGGCGGGTGATTTATCTCGACAAAGGGCGTGTCGTTGACGATCGCCTGCCATAGGCACCCCTGTTGACCCCTAAAAACCGGGAACGGAGTTCCTGTCCCCAGGCACTTTTGTCTCCCAGGAGGGAAACCTCTTGTTCGAACGTCTGCTCTATTTTCCAATCAGGGCCCTGCGCAACATGCGTCAGAGCCCCTTTCTGTGCACAGCGGCCATTGCAACCGTAGCGGTATCGCTGACGATCCTGGCTTTTTTCGCTGTCGTGGTCCTCAACGTTCAAAAGCTGACGACCAACTGGAGCAAAGAAGTCCAGATCGTCGCCTATATCGACCAGGTGCCGGATAAGAACCAGATCAACGAATGGACCCGGGATATCGGCAAACTCCCCGAAGTATCCCAGGTGGCCTACATTTCCCCGGCCGAAGCCTTTGCCCGCTTCAAGACACGTCTTGGGCAGGATGCCGATCTTCTCGATGGTCTGGGTCCAGACGTACTCCCCGCCTCCCTGGAAATCAAGCTGGCCGAGAAGTTTCGCAACCGGATAGGCGTCGGCACGGTCATTACCCATCTGAAAACCAACAACCATTTTTCAGATCTTCGCTACGGGCAGGAATGGCTTGAAAAGTTCGAGGCCTTTCTGGCCCTACTGAAATGGGCCGGGGCCTTTCTGGGCGGGTTCCTGCTCTTTGCCGCCCTGTTTATCGTTTCCAACACGATCAAGCTGACCCTCTTCGCCAGGCGGGATGAGCTGGAAGTGATGACCCTGGTGGGCGGAACACCGCTGTTCATCAAAACCCCGTTTCTCCTGGAGGGGGCGTTTCAAGGCTTTTTGGGAGGCCTGATTGCCCTGGCAGGATCCTATCTGCTTTATCTGGCTTTTCTTCGGGAAGGCCTTTCGTCCATCC
>QKGY01000286.1 GCA_003250235.1 Desulfuromonadaceae bacterium | reverse complement strand
CTCGGGGATTTCGGGTACCCCATGCCCGGGAAGGTGGGAATGGAGCTGGATGTCCTGCCGGTGGCCCTGTTTCAGCGTATCCACAAAATCCTGTCGGAATGCGCCGTTGTCGATGCCTCCCCGCTGATCCGCATGGTCCGGGCGGTCAAGTCCAAGTATGAGATCGAGATCATGAAGGATGCCGCCCTGATGGTGGACAAGGTCTACAAAAGGGCGAAAGAGGTTATCCGCGTGGGAATGACAGACCTTGAGCTGGCGGCGGAACTTGAATTCACGGCCCGCAAACAGGGGCACCAAGGTATCAGCCGCATGCGGGGGTTCAATTCCGAGCTGTTCTACGGCCATATCTTTTCCGGTGCCGACAGCGCCGCTCCGGCCTTTCTGGACGCGCCTCTCGGCGGGATCGGCGTCAATCCCTCCATCGGCCAGGGGGCGAGCTACAAGCGTATCGAACGCAATGAGCCGATCACCGTGGATTTTGCCGGAGCCTTTGACGGTTACCTGGTGGACCAGACCCGCATCCTGTGCATCGGCGGGCTCCCCGACGAACTTCGTAAAGCGTACGACGACATGGTGGCGATTCAGATGCGTCTGAAGGAAATCGCCCGGCCGGGGGTCATCTGGGGGGACATCTATGACGAGTGTTACGCCATGGCCTGCGACATGGGGTACAAAGACCACTTCATGGGATCGTCCGGAGCGCAGGTCTCCTTTATCGGTCACGGGATCGGGGTGGAGATCGATGAATTCCCCTTTATCGCCCGGGGTTTCAAGGAGCAGGTCCTGGAGGAGTTCATGACCTTTGCCTTCGAGCCCAAGGCGGTTTTCCCGGGGCTGGGAGCCGTGGGGATCGAGAACACCTTCTGGGTGGCTCCGGACGGCTTGAAGCATCTGACCTTTTCTGACGAAAGCCTCGCGGTTCTCTGACCGTCTGAAATCGCGCATAAAAAAAGCCCCCGCCAATGGTGGGGGCTTTTTTTGTTTGTGGTGACCCGTCCTGAAATAGGTTGACACCTTTTTCCGAAGGAGAAAGGAAAGTCAGATGGACACACGGACAAAGAGGACACAGCGAGATTATACGATAGGCTTTAAATTAGCCGTGGTTGAGCAAGTTGAAAAAGGGCAGATGAGTTACAAACAAGCCCAGAGGTACTACGGTATTCAGGGGCGCTCGACCGTTCTGGTCTGGCTTCGAAAGCATGGCAAGCTTGATTGGCAACGAAAACATTCCTCTGATTTTCAAGGAGCACAGATGACTGACGGAGAGGATCAATTCCAGAGTCCGCAGCAAAGAATCAAGGCCCTTGAAGCCCAACTGAAGGAGGCTCAGCAACGGGCAGAACTGTTTGAAGCCATTGTCGATGTTCTTCGGCAAGATTACGGGATCACCGTTGTAAAAAAGCGTTCCGGCAAGTCCTTGCGCAAAAACGCACCCAAAAGCTAAGTATCAGCAGGGCTTGCCATTATATGGGGCTGAGTCGTCAGGCATACTACAAACAACTGCAGGCACAGCATCAGCGAGCAGATCAACAAAGACGTATTGTTGAGATGGTGCGCCAGGAGCGCCGTTTCCAGCAGCGCTTGGGGACGCGCAAACTTCTTTATCGGCTCAAAGAATCACTTCGTGCAGAAGGCATTCGAGTTGGGCGTGACGCCTTGTTCGATATTCTACGCAGTGCTCGACTGCTGGTACCAGCGAAGCGGGCGTATCATAAAACCACAAACAGTTACCACCGATTCTGGCGTCATCCAAACTTATTCAAAGAATCAAGACTTCATGCCCATGAGGCCGAGCGGGTTTGGGTGGCCGACATTACTTACTTGCCCACCCACGAGAAGTGTGTGTACCTGAGTTTGGTCACGGATGCCTACTCGCGTAAAATCGTTGGCTATCACGTACACGACACCCTCCAGAGTGAACCGGTGGGACAGGCTCTTAAGATGGCGCTGAAGAACAGAAAGACCTCACGAGTCCTGATTCATCATTCAGATAGAGGGATTCAATACTGTTCGGATCATTATCAGGCCATCCATCGGAAGTATGGGCTCCGCTGCTCAATGACGGATGGGAATGATTGCTACCAGAATGCATTAGCTGAGCGGGTAAATGGTATTTTAAAGGGTGAATATTTACTGAGCCGACCTGCAAACCTGAATGAGGCTCGGACAATGGTGGAGCAGTCCATCGATCTTTACAATCACCGACGACCGCATACCTCGCTAAATTACAAAACGCCCGATGAGGTTCATCGGGCGTCTGTAAATGATTTTTTACTTCAAGTTGTTTGACCCAAGGCTGTCAACCTATAGCCGGACGGGTCATGGGGCTGCCGGAATCAGAAATCGACGCTGATCTGGGCGGCAACCCGGGTTTCCTTGGGAATTTTATCGCCGTCGAACTCCTCGGTCTCGCCCGCGAACGCTCCGGCAATATCAATGCGTGCCGCCCAGAGATTGAGACCCAGGCCGGCGGTATAGACGACGCCGATATCGTCTTTGGACAGGTTCTTGTACACCCCGGCGCGCAGCGCCAGGACACGGAAGGCATCCCACTCAAGCCCTGCGGCGATATTC
>QKGY01000094.1 GCA_003250235.1 Desulfuromonadaceae bacterium | reverse complement strand
AATGTCCGGGATCTCCTGGAAACACTCCGGGGGGAACCCCTGCTCGGACCCTTTCGTCTCACCGTCTTCTGCCTGATCGAAGGGGCCGAGGCGAGTAGAGCCGGTTCCTTTGAGCTGTGTGCAAGCGATGGAGGAACCTCCCAATGCACACAGGCCTGCGACGTAGCGCGTGAAACGGCATTCAAAAGTGCCATCTCCACCGGGAAACCGGTTATTTTCCGCTGTCCCTGCAACACCCTGAACTTCGCAGTGCCTTTCCACACCAGTTCCTCGGAACCCTATTGCCTGCTCGCCGAGGAAATCTCCGTATCCTTCGTAGTTCCTGCAGATCAGACCGCCTCGCAAGCCTCCCAGGACCCCCTGGTCATCACACCCTCCCGCGGTGGCGGGATGGAACGGTCCGAGGCCGAACGAATCGCCTTCAAAATCCAAAGACTGCTGCCGTCTATGATCCAGAGTACCCTGGCGGTGCTCAGCCTGGAAAAAACGACCCAGCGCATCAAGACCCTTACGGATATTTCCGCGGAAATCGACCTTGTCCAAACATCCGACGAGGTGATCAGCCTGTTGTGCGAAACATCGGCCATTCTTTTTGATCTGACCCATCTGTCGGTCATCTTCGGCGAGCCGGCCGGAAACGGATTTGTCCTCAAACGCGTCGTCAGCTGGCCGGGTGAATCGGTGACACCGGCAGCCAACAAAATCGCCGAATTCCTCCGCCTGAATTCCGGTGGCAGACCGGTCCAGACCCGTGAGGATATCGAGATCCTCTTTCCGGGAACCACCGCCCAGAACGCGGTCTGTGTTCCGCTGGTCAGCGGCGATATGGCTTTCGGCCTGGCCGCCTTTTTCGAAGCCCAGTTCCATCCCAGAGATCTTCTGCTGCTCGAACTCCTGTGCGCCAAGGCGGCGAGCCGACTCCTGATTCTGAAAATGCACCGGGAACACCAGCAGGAAGCCGCGTTCTCCACGCGGCTGGTCACCATGATCAGCGCGCTGTCCCTGTTGCGCAAACGCGAAGAGGTTTACCAGAACATCGTAGAGATGGCCTCAGAACTCCTTGATGCCACCTGCGGATCGCTGATGCTGTTTGATGAGCGGGGGGAAAACCTGCAGATCGAGTCGGCCAAGGGAATGAACCTTCCCCTCGCCAGGAGCCTCTCCGTCAAGGTCGGCACAGGGATCGCCGGCCGGGTGGCCAAAAGCGGATTCCCGATGGTCGTCAATGACATCGAGAAGGACCGGCGCACCGCCAGTCCCAACCGCCCCCGCTTCAAAACAAAATCCTTCATCAGTGTTCCTCTGAAAATCAAGGACCGCACCGTGGGGGTATTGAACCTGTCGGACAAGGCGGATCAGGGGATATTCACCGAGAACGATCTCAACATGCTCACGTCCTTCACCACGCAGATTTCCATCATCCTCGAGCGCGCCGCCTCACTCGAGCGCGCCGACATGCTGGAAAAACTGGCGGCGACCGACGCCCTGACCGGCCTCTACAACCGGCGTTACCTCGATGAGCGTCTGGACGAAGAATTGAGCCGCAGCACCCGGCACAGCCTGAACTTCTCGCTCATGCTCATCGATCTGGACAATTTCAAGATCTACAACGACCAGTGCGGGCACATCGCCGGCGACAACGCCTTGAAGAAGGTGGCCTCCCTGCTACGCTCGTCGGCCCGGGACATCGACATCGTCGCCCGCTTCGGCGGCGAGGAGTTCATGGTCCTGCTCCCCGACACCGGGAAGAAGGAAGCCACGTTTGTGGCCGAGCGTATCCGCAAAGCTATCGAGAGCCACCCCTTCCCCCGGGAGGCGTCCCTGCCCGGCGGTAAACTGACTACCAGCATCGGCGTTTCGACCTTTCCCGATGACGGCGACTTCCCCTCCAGCCTGGTCAACGCCGCCGACATCGCCCTGTACCAGGCCAAAAACCAGGGACGGAATCTCGTCATTCCCTTTACCCGCCAGTCAAACAAAGACAATATTGTCTTTCTCTAGCCATTCCTGTTATCCTGCCTGACATTTCACCCCAACACGATACCGGGACGTTTTCTTTTTCCTTCTCTGGCAAGGTCTTTCACTATGTCCGACACCCCATTGCCTCCCTTGACATCGTCCCAGAATGGCATCGTTCTGGCCTCGGCGTCGCCGCGCCGGAAGGAGCTGCTGGCCTCCCTCTCCATCCCTTTTTCTACCGTGGCAGGAGACGTAGACGAGCAGGTGCTCCCCGGGGAAATCCCCGAAGACCACGTCCTGCGTCTGAGCCGCGATAAGGCCATGCAGGTGGCCTCAAGGACGGACGTCCCGGGACGCTGGTTCCTCGGCAGCGATACGATCGTCCTGCGCGACGGCACCATCCTGGGAAAACCTGCCGACGCGAAAGACGCCGCCGCGATGCTTCGCTCCCTCTCCGGGCGCGGTCATCGAGTGCTCTCGGGATATGCCCTCTTTGATCGCGATCGCCGTCAGGGAACCACCGTGTCCGGCGTGGTCTCCACCCGCGTCCGGTTCAAGGAGTTGACAGACGCGGAGATTGCGGGGTACATTGCCACCTCCGAACCCTTTGACAAGGCGGGTGCCTACGCGATCCAGGGTATCGGAGCGTTCATGGTTCTGGGCATCGAAGGCAGCTATACCAACGTGGTGGGGCTGCCACTGTGCGAGGTCGTCGAAGCCCTGGAACGCGTCGGGGCTTTTCGTCTGTTTGCCGCTCCGTCCCCTTCCTGACGAACACCCCGTTTTCTGCACGGCTTGCATCCGCCTTCTGGTCATCTCCGCAACCGCGAGGGAATCCATGAGCATTCAGGACAACATTGACGCCATAAAAAGCCGCATGACCGCCGCCTGCCGAAGAAGCGGACGCGACCCTGAAAACGTCCGGCTGATCGCCGTATCCAAAACCAAGCCGGCCGAGCAGATCGAAGAAGCGGCCAGGGCCGGCCAGGAGCTGTTCGGCGAGAGCTATGTCCAGGAGTTTGTGGAAAAGTCGGATCGCATCTCCCTGCCGGTTGTCTGGCATTTCATCGGTCACCTCCAGTCGAACAAGGTCAAGTACCTGCGCGAGCGAGTCAGCATGATTCACTCGGTGGACAAACTGTCCCTGGCCGAAGAGATCAGCCGCCAATGGCAGAAGGCCGGATCGGTTGTCGATATCCTGCTTCAGGTCAACCTCGGCGAGGAGGAGTCCAAATCCGGGACGACGGAGGATGCCCTCGAAACGCTGGTCCGGCAGGTCGCCGTTTTGCCCGGTCTGCGTATCCGCGGGCTGATGACCCTTCCTCCGTATTTCGACGACCCGGAGGAGGTCCGCCCTTTTTTCCGTCGGCTCAAAGAACTGAGCCGACACGTCGACACCCTGGGCCTTCCGGGGGTGAGCATGCAGGAACTTTCCATGGGGATGAGCCACGACTTCGAGGTGGCCATCGAGGAAGGCGCCACCCTGGTCCGTGTCGGCACGGCCATCTTCGGCGAACGGCATTACGCCTGAGGCTCTCCGGGAAGCCGCTGCCCTTTTTCTGCGAATATCCGAAAGAACTTTGCGCAGAGCGCTCTGATGAAGACTTTTCTCTTTGATCTCGATGGCACCCTGGTCGATTCCCTGGCGGACCTCACCTCCGCCATCAACCGCCTGCGCGGCGAACTCGACCTCGCCCCCATCGACTTGCCGACCGTCAAAGGGTACGTGGGCGACGGAGCGCGGATGCTGGTGCGCCGCGCCCTGCCGGAACCTCTCTTCTGCCCGGAACGCCTGCAGCATTTTCTCACCTATTACGGTCAGGTCCTTCTGGAGCAGACCCGCCCCTATGTCGGAATCCCCGAACTACTCGACCATCTGAAGGGGTTTCCCATGGCCGTGGTCACCAACAAGCCGTTGGCCATGACGGAGGAGATTCTGAAGGGTCTCGGGTTGCGACACTATTTCGGCAGCGTGGTCGGAGGGGACAGCTGCAGCGAGAAGAAACCCCACCCGGCACCTGTCCTCAAGGCCCTGGAAGAACTGCGGGCCGATGCGCACGGTGCCGTGATGACTGGTGATCACCATACCGATCTGCTCGCCGGCCGTGCGGCTGGCACCCGCACCTGTTTTTGCGCCTGGGGATTCGGGCGACACGACGGCAACCCCTATGACTTCTTTGCCGAACAGCCGGGGGATCTTTTCCGTCTCTTCCCGGGAGAAGGGACGTGAGCCAACCGCGTCCGCTTTCGCAGAAGGAGATCGCTCTTTTTTTCTTTCCGCTGCTGCTCAACGTGCAGCTGATGAGCGTCTCCCATTCCATCATCAACGCCGCTCTGGCGCGCCTTGACGATTTCGTCACCGCCCTGGCATCCTTTTCCGTCGCCATGATCCTGCACCTGTTCGTGGCCTCCCCCTCGTACCAGAATCACACCGTCACCATCGCCATGGTACGGGGTCGCCGCTCCCTGCGCGGCACCGTTCTCTTTGTCATTCTCGTCGCCTGTTATGT
>QKGY01000126.1 GCA_003250235.1 Desulfuromonadaceae bacterium | reverse complement strand
GTCTTGAACAGGGCGCCGGCACGAGAATCCAACGGGAGGGTAATCCCGGAAACATCGTCGTCCCCGCAACCGCGGCTGGCAATGAACTCGAAAACCTTTTTCTTTCGATCAACCATAAGGATATTGACCCGGTCATACTCGAGGATATCATGGAGCCCGTCGGCAGCGAACTTCAAAACCTCACGAACATCCAGGGATTTCTGGATATGATTGCTGATGGCATGGAAATTTTTGATACCGTTGTTGAGTTCCCGGAAGCGTCTTTCGAACTCCTCCTTCTGGATGGCGATGGTGGAATTGAGTTCATCCAGACTGCGGGCTCGTTCGTGGATTTTCTCGGAGGTCTTACCGAGACAATATCCGAAAGCGGCCAGAACCATCGCCGTGCCGATGCCCATATAGCCGTAAAGCATTATCCCTTCACGGGAGCCGAACACGGGGCCGATGATCTGCTGCCAGATGGTTTTTTCCGAAGACCAGAAAACCAGGAGCCTAAGCACCATCCAGCCCAGAGGGGCAAGAATGCCCAACGCAAAGCCCCCCAAAGCGTAGAGCACACTACGATCCATGGTCCCTGCGGATGGTGTTGAGAAATTGTTCAAGCGGCTGCCCCCTTTACGTCAAAAAACTCTGCATTGAAACCCAATTGATAATCGATTACAGCTATCATCCGCCCCCTGAGACGCCAGGGCATGGATGTGTCCGAATGATATAAGGTAGCGATTACAAAAGGCCTTCGTCAAGAAATATCTACCGGCCCATCATAATGCCCAGCGCTTCGGCCGTCTTCAGTAGATCTCCCTCAGGGTCAACCAGATTGAGCGAACCGACCGCCGAGGCGATATCCACGGCAACAACCGAGCGGCCCTTTAAAGCAACCATCATCCCGTACTGTTCTCTGTCGATGAGCTCGACAGCCTTGACGCCAAATCGTGAGCTGAGGATACGATCGAAAGGAGACGGCGTTCCTCCGCGCTGCACATGGCCAAGTACGACAACCCTGGTTTCCATGGGCAGACAAGCGCCAATTTCAGAAGCGACAAAGTGTCCGATGCCTCCCAGGCGTTCGACACCGAGATTCTGTTCCGCCCTGAGTTGGGTGACCTTGCCCCCGCCTGCTGGGAAGGCCCCTTCGGCAACGACAACAATGGAAAACCGGCTTCCGCTTTCGTTGCGCCGACGGATCGCCAGACAGACTTTTTCTATATCAAAGGGTATCTCCGGGATGAGGATGACGTCAGCACTGCCGGCAATACCGGACTCAAGGGCAATCCAGCCGGCATCGCGTCCCATGACCTCCACAACCATCACTCGGCTGTGACTCTCCGCCGTAGAATGGAGTCGATCCAGGGCTTCGGTAACAATACCCACCGCCGTGTTATAGCCAAACGTCACGTCGGTACCGCGAAGATCGTTATCGATGGTTTTGGGGACACCCACGACAGGAAGCCCCAGGTCATTAAGTCGTCGGGCGATCTTCAGAGTTCCGTCTCCACCGACGGCGATGAGGACATCGGCGCCCATCTGACGGAAATTTCGGAGGACCTCATCCGAAACATCGACGAGGGCCATTTTCCCGTCAATTTCCCGGGGATACTGGAACGGATTACCGCGATTGCTGGTCCCGAGAATCGTACCGCCCCGTGGCAGAATGCCGCGCACGGAAGCAAGATCCAGTTCCCGGTATCTCGGCCCATCGACAAGCCCGTCAAAACCGTCCTCGATCCCAAGAATCCGCCAACCTTTCTGGAGAACCGCCGAACGGACAACGCCTCGAATCACAGCATTAAGACCGGGACAATCCCCTCCCCCGGTCAGAATGGCAACAACCTTGCTCATCTCTCCTCCATGTTCCGGAAACCCATAAAAATCAATTATTCTTTTCGGGCACGACCTTCTGCTGTGGATGTCGGTCTAAGCGTTCATAAGCCTGACGCGCCGAGCCGAGTATGCCGGCTTCATCTCCAAGAACGCCCCTCACAATGCGCAACCGTCTGACAGGGATGGCAAATCCGCGCATCGCCATTTCAGCGTTTAGTGATGGAAGCAAAAGATCCAGACTCGCACTGGCCCCGCCGGCAACCACAACGCCATCAATATTGAGTAGATTGGCCACACCGGCCAGCACCTGACCGAGACGACGTCCGCCCTCGGCCATCGCCTGCAGGGCCAACGCATCCCCCTTACGAGCGGCGGAAGCCACTTCGTCGCTGGTTAAGTTTCCGGGATCTGAACCGGACAGAAGACTTTCTCCCCCGTTTTCTAGAAGAGAAATCGCATTTTTGACCAGGCCCGTGGCTGAAGCATACTGCTCAAGGCATCCTTTACTTCCGCATCTGCAGGGGCGTCCATCCGGTTCGACCATCATATGGCCAACCTCGCCCGCTGAGCCATCGGCGCCTTCCCACAGGCGGCCGTCAAAGATTAAACCGCCACCGACGCCGGTACCCAATGTCAGGGTCAGACAGGAACGAAAATCCTGACCGGCCCCCTGCCTGGATTCTCCTACGGCAATGGCATTGGCATCGTTGATGACGGTAACGGGAACTCCGAACCTGTTCTTGAGAAGTTCGGCAAATGCGACACCGTTAAGGGGGGA
>QKGY01000279.1 GCA_003250235.1 Desulfuromonadaceae bacterium | reverse complement strand
GCCTTTGGCGATGGCGTGCTGAAAACCGCCTCCATCTACCTGGCGGTCATGACGGCCCTGTTCAATGTGCTCGCGGTTGTCACCCTCACCCGGCACCAGGTTGCCGACGCCCCGCGGGGGAATATCGGCCGGGTGGCGAAGGGGATTGCCCGCAATCCCCTCATCCTGGCCATCGCGGCCGGCGTGGTGCTGTCCCTGGGGCATGTCGAGGTGCCGCCGATCCTTTTAAACACCGGAGAGACCCTGGCCGGCATGACGCTGCCCCTGGCGTTGCTGTGTGCCGGGGCCTCCATCCGTCTGCACGAGTTCCGGGCGTCTCCCTCTCTGTATGGGGCCGTCGCCGGGAAATTGCTGGTCGTTCCCCTGCTGATTTCCCTCGGCGGGGCGGCGATCGGCTTGCGGGGTCCATCCCTGGGGGTGCTTTATCTGATGAGCGCGTCACCCACTGCGGCTGCCAGTTACCCCATGGCTCAGTCCCTGCGCGGCAATCATCACCTGGCCGCCGCCATCATCGCCGCCAGTTCTCTCGGTTCGATGGCCTCCACGACTCTGGGGATTTTTCTGTTGCGCCGTTTCGGTCTGATCTGAAAGGCGGGGCGGGCCGCGCGCAGGGCTGCAGATCGATGGAAATGCGGTAAGGTTGTCTAGGACTATCGAGATCCGTGGTTTTTGAAAACCGGCCATGGGTTGGAAAAGGAGACAGGAATGGCGATCAAGAACATCGAGTACCAGCAGTTGGGAGGAAGCGGAATTTTTGTCAGCAAGATCTGCCTTGGGACCTGGGCGATCGGCGGCTGGATGTGGGGCGGCTCGGAACAGAGCGAATCGATCACCACCATCCGCTCGGCCGTCGATCTGGGGATCAACTTTATCGATACGGCCCCGGTGTACGGATTCGGACAATCGGAAGAGATCGTCGGCAAGGCTCTCAAGGGCGCGGTACCCCGCGATCGCGTGGTGATCGCTACCAAGGCCGGCCTGGAGTGGACCGAGGGCGGCAAGGTTTACCGCAACGCCAGCCGGCAACGCCTTCTGAAGGAGATCGATGATTCGCTGCGCCGCCTGCAGACCGACTATATCGACCTCTACCAGATCCACTGGCCCGATTATGAGACCCCCATCGAAGAGACCGCCCGGGTCATGGCGGAGCTGCGGGATGCTGGAAAAATTCGCGCCATCGGGGTCAGCAATTTCACCCCCGAGCAGCTGGCGGCGTTTAGGGCCGTGGCGCCTCTGCACAGCATTCAGCCTCCCTACAACCTGTTCGAACGGCAGGTCGAGGGGGATCTGCTCCCCTATGCCAGAAAGCATGGCCTCTCCGTCCTCGCCTACGGCGCCATCTGCCGGGGCCTGCTGTCGGGGAAGATGACGGCGGAGAGCCGGTTCGAAGGGGACGACCTGCGTCGTTACGATCCCAAATTCAAGCAACCCCGCTATGCCCAGTATCTGCAGGCGGTCTCCGAACTGGACGCTCTGGCGCAGAGCCGGTACGGAAAAGGCGTCTTGGAGCTGGCGGTGCGCTGGGTGCTCGATCAGGGCGCCATCGCTTTGTGGGGAGCCCGTCACCCAGGGCAGCTCGACAGGGCCGCCGGCATCTTCGGGTGGTCCCTTTCGGCGCAGGATAAAAAAGCGATCGACGAGATCCTTGCCAGTACCATCACCGACCCGGTCGGTCCGGAATTCATGGCGCCTCCGTCGAGAAGGCCGAGCGTTTGACGCGCTGCCGGCACGATAGAAAAAATCCCGGTCCTCTGACCGGGATTTTTTCATTTCTACGATGAAATGGCGCAGGGTTCATGGTAAGCTTACGCCTTCGATCTTATTTACTGCGAAGGAGAAATGTATGAAGAAGAGGATTGCTTATCTGATTGCCGTTATGGGGGTTGCCCTCGTTATGAGTGCCTGCAGCAAGCAGGAAGAGGCGCCGGCGCCCCCTGCCCAGAAACCCGCCGTTCAGGACCAGAATTACACGACGCCGCAGGAAGGGAAGAAGGAAGGTGAGTCTTCGCTGGATGTGGTTCAGAAGAATATCGACACGGCTGTAGCCGAAGGGGAAAAACCTGCTCCTCCTGCTCCCGAGAAAACCGATCAGGGATACCTGTCTCCCCAGGAAGGGAAGAAAGAGGGTCTCGGACCGATGCAGGTGGTTGAAGAGAACGTCGCCCGCGCCGCCGAAGAAGCTTCCTCGACGGCTGCTGTGGAAGTCCCGGCCGGTTTGGAAGTGGTGACCCTGGAGAACAAAAACGGCAACGTGACCTTTCCGCATAAAGATCATGGCCTCATGCTCGGCTGCGTGACCTGCCACGGCGAAGGCCTGCCGCAAAAGATCGTCCTGGATCGCGATTCTGCCCATAAGCTCTGCCGCGACTGCCATAAGGAGAAGGGCGAGGGCCCGACGGGTTGCGCCGACTGTCATAAAAAATAAGCCCGATCCCGAAAGATCGTGGCGAGGACTCCGGGGGCCGGACAGGGGATATTCCTTGACAGGGATTGGCTCTAGCTGTTAAGTTGCCTCATTACACAGCTGTTCCAGGAAAAATACGAAGTCAAAACAAAGTCATCGTGAGCCCCGGAATATTTATCCGGGGCTTTTTTTATACGGAA